>DATNMI010000346.1:0-5798 GCA_035602375.1 Nitrospiria bacterium
CCATGATATGGACGCCGTCGCAAAGCCCTTTGAGGTCCTTGATCGTCTGAACAGCAATATCAATTCCGGTATCGAGTGCCTTTTCCTTGCCGGCGGCTTCAAGAGCCTCAAGATGCCGCAGGGGGACTTTGATTCCGGGGATGTTCTTATTCATATAGTTGGCCATCGACGCCGACTTTAAAAGGATAATTCCGGCAATGACCTTGACGGGGAATTTCCGGGCATGGGTCATAAACAGTTCAAACCGGTCCAGATTATAAACCCCCTGGGTCTGAAAAAAGCGCGCTCCCGATTGAACTTTTTTCTCGAATTTCGCGCATTCCAGATCGAAGTTATCAGCTTCGGGGGAGGCTGCGGCCCCCGCGAAAATATCGGTAGCCCCTGTCAAAGGATTCCCTGCAAGGTCTTTCCCGGAATTCAGGGTCCGGACCGCTTCGAGAAGTTGATCGAGCTGGAGGTCAAATACCGGTTTGGAATCCTTGTGGTCTCCGATATGGGGAGGATCCCCTGTCAGGGCCAGCAGATTCCTGATTCCCAGAATGTGGGCACCCAGAAGGTCTGACTGAATCGCCAGACGGTTCCGGTCCCTGCAGGTGATCTGAAGAATCGGATCGATCCCCTCATCCAAAAGAACCTTGGAAATCGCAAGGGGGGATGCCCGCATGACCCCGCTCTGGTTATCGGTCACATTGACGCCGTCTACCAGGCCGACTACCGCTTTCGCGTTTTTAACGAGTGGCGCAATTTCGGTCCCCTTGGGGGGGCCAAATTCAGCAGTTACGGCAAACCGATTCTTTTGTAGGGTTTCCTGAAGTCTTTTCAAAGTGGGAAAATAATAACATATTTAAAAAATAAGAGGCAAGAAAGCATTTTAAGCTTCACTTTCGCCTTGATTGGTCTTCCCTTTTCCCCTATTCTGTTGTTTCATGAATCACTGTCCGATGTGCGCACATCTTTCTGAAAAATCGCCCTATAAGATTGCCGATTTATCTGATTCCATCCTCTACCTGAATTCCGACCAATACTTTCAAGGATATTGCGTGCTGGAATACAAGAGGCATGTCAAAGAGCTCTTCGATCTGTCGGAAGAGGAACGGATAGACCTGATGGCCCATGTCTGCCGGGCGGCAAAAGCCCTGCAGGCGGTATTTTCATCGCAAAAAATAAATTATGAGCTTTTAGGAAATCAGGTCCCCCATATTCACTGGCATCTCATTCCGAGGTTCAATACCGATCCCGCCTGGCCGAACCCGGTCTGGAGCCGGCCCCACCCCCCCGTTACGCTCTCATCTCAAGAGGTCCAGAAACGGATCAAGAGGATTAGGGAATGTCTCTAAAATCAGTCCGGGCGGTCTTTTTCGACCTTGACGGAACGCTGGTCGACTCTTTCCAGGCAATCCAAAGCGGATATAACAGCGCGCTCTCGCAGCTGGCAGAAAAAACGCTTTCTCTGGAAGATGTAAGGAAAATCGTAGGAGGAGGTCTCCGGGACTCTTTCGTAGAGATGGTGGGAGAAGAAAAGGCGGATGAAGCGGTCACCCTCTTTCGAACAAGATACCGGGAGGTTTACCGGAACGAGACCTTCCTGCTTCCGACGGTCCGTGAAACAGTTGACACTCTGAAAGAAGCGGGTCATCTCCTGGGCGTTATTTCCAACAAATACGGGGATTTTTCCCGGGGCATTCTCGAATCGCTCGGGCTTTCGGGATTTTTTTCTTTTGTCATCGGGGATGGAGACGGCTACCCTCTGAAACCTGATCCGGCGATTATGAATGCTCTGTTGAAGAAATATGACCTAAAAGCGGAAGAGGCCATTTATCTGGGGGATGGCCCGATAGACATCGCCTTCTGCAGGGCCTCCGGAACCCGGGCCTATATGGTGGCAACCGGGAATTATACCTACGGTCAGCTATCCGAGCATAAGCCCGAAAATCTCTTTCCGACCCTCCGGGCGTTTCTTGATTTTTTTAGTAGCGCCGGACCACCCAATACACCTTCCCCTATTTGCTCTCCAGATCCTGCTTGATTTTCAGGTACTCGTCGCGTCCTATTTCACCCCTGGCATACCGGCGCTCCAGAATCTCTTTGGCATTGACCCCCTCGCCATGATGCGGATGATGCCCGCAGCCTGAAATTCCTGACCGCTTGAAAAAAAGGGCCGTCAGGCCGACGAAAAAAAGGAAAAATATCGCTGGAAACAACCACCAGAAAAACCCCATCCCCATTTCGTAGTGATACATGTTTATCACTCCTTGTTAATGGCCATGCTTTTATTGTGGCGCCGGATTAAGTCGGAAGTCAAATAAACTGTCATAAGCTTCTCTTGAGTGGACTGGTTAAGGAATTTAGCCCTGATACCTTTTCCGAATCCTTCCCTTTTCCTGTTTTTCATATTCAGGATAGATGACTTAAAGATTTCGGCGTACCGTAGAAAAAAGCCTTTTGAAATAACCCGGGGAATTTATAAGATATTAAAGTTTCCCTTATAGAGGGTGATTTTTTTGGGTCATACGCCCACCTTTCGGGGCATGTGCAAATACCCTCATAATGCTTATAAAATTAATTTGAAAGGAGAATCGATGAGAAAAAAAAGATCTTCATTGACTTAACTTGTTCATTTCAATTAAATATCAACAGCCAGCGTCGCTTCGCTCCGTTTGGATGCGAAATCAGTGAAGACACACGATGGATTGCCACGTTGCTCGGCCGGGAGCCGGCGAAGGATTTTTAAAATGATTTTAGCAGGAGACATAGGAGGAACTAAAACCAACCTTGCCCTGTTCCAACCGGAAGATACGGAACTAAGAGAAATTCGACAAGATACATTTCCAAGCAAGGACTTTGCCTCTCTGGAGGCCGTCATTCAACACTTTCTTCAGTCAGGAGGCCCCTCGATTCATTCTGCCTGTTTCGGTGTCTCAGGACCGGTCATCAACGGAAAATGCAAGACCACCAATCTCCCTTGGGTTCTCGACGCCAAAAAGATAGGGCAACGATTCGGCATTGCGACGGTTATCTTATTGAACGATCTTGAGGCAATGGCCTACGGAACCCTGCGACTTTCAGAAAAGGAATGCTTTGCTTTAAACGAGGGACAACCGGAGATTAAAGGAAACAGGTGCATCATCGCGGCGGGCACCGGATTAGGAGAATCAATCCTTTTTTGGAACGGGTCACAATTTCTCGCTTCGGCTTCAGAAGGGGGGCATGCCGATTTCGCGCCTCGGAACAGCCTTGAAATCAGACTCCTCGAATTCCTGTTAAACCGCTACTCAAGGGTCAGTTACGAAAGAATTCTTTCGGGTCCGGGTCTTTTTAATATCTATCAGTTTCTGAGGGAAAGCGGCCAGGGGGTAGAGCCTTCCTGGCTTAAGGAATCTCTTGAAAGGGAAGATCCAGCCGAGGTTATTTCGAAAGCGGCTCTGGCAGAACAATCTGAACTTTGTGTGAAAGCATTGGACCTGTTTGCCTCCATTTATGGAGCGGAGGCGGGAAATCTTGCATTAAAGGTGATGGCCACTGGAGGGGTTTATATCGGAGGCGGAATAGGAAGAAAAATTGTGAAAAAACTGGAAGATGGGAGTTTTTTAAAATCCTTTAAGGAGAAAGGGCGAATGGATCCGTTAATGAGCCGAATGCCGGTAAAAGTGATCCTCAATGAGAAAAGCGCGCTCCTCGGAGCAGCGCATTATGCCAATCATTTCAAGTTATCCAAGTCCAGTTGATAAGCCTAGATATATTCTTTCGCGGAACGTTCCCGGGAAAATTCGAATGTCTCCATTCTTTTCCATTTGTTCTTTAACAACCCCATTTTGATGTGATTCAACACCAACAACGGATCAATCCTTTGAATGAACTTAAAAAGAACCTCTCTCAGGCGTTCCTGAATTGTTTTATTTTTATTTCTTAAATCCTCTGCATTGAGTTTTCAGTGACTTTTAATTGATGTTATCGCAATCTGGGCCTATATCCACGACATTGCCCCCCACCGAAACCAACTCTCCGACGTTCGAGGAACTGGTTTTATCGCCCATGCAACAGCTCCTTGGATCTTCCGTAGCGCCGGATCAGGGCGTTGGTTGAGCTGTCGTGCTTGAGTTGGCCCTTGGCCCCGGTCTCAAGTTCGGGAATGATGCGCGCGGCAAGCGCCTTCCCCAGTTCGACTCCCCACTGGTCAAATGAGTCAACGTCCCAAATGGCGCCTTGGGTGAAGACGCTGTGTTCGTAAAGTGCGACGAGCTTCCCCAGCGCCGCCGGATTCAGCCGTTCCAGGAGGATCGTGCTGGACGGACGGTTGCCCTCGAAGGTTCGGTGCGGCACCAGCCATTCTGGTGTGTTCTCGGCTCGGACTTCCTGCGGCGTTTTACCAAAGGCCAGGGCCTCAGCCTGGGCAAACACATTGGCCAAGAGCAGGTCGTGGTGGCGACCGAGAGGATTAAGCGGGTGAACAAAACCGATGAAGTCGCAGGGGATGAGTTTGGTCCCCTGATGAATCAGTTGGTAGAAGGAATGCTGGCCATTTGTACCCGGCTCTCCCCAGTAGATTGGCCCGGTTTGGCAGACAACCTCAGTCCCATCAAGGGTAACGCGTTTGCCATTGCTTTCCATCGTCAACTGCTGGAGGTAAGCCGGAAACCGCTTCAGGTACTGCTCATACGGAAGAACAGCCATGGTCTGCGCACCGAAGAAGTTGTTGTACCAGAGGCCCAGGAGCCCCATGAGGACCGGCAAGTTGCGCTCGAAAGGGGCAGTTTGGAAATGCTCGTCCATCTGGTGGAAACCGTCGAGCATGGCGCGGAAATTTTCGGGGCCAATGGAAATCATCGTCGAAATGCCAATCGCCGAGTCCATTGAATACCGTCCGCCGACCCAATCCCAAAACTCGAACATATTTGCGGTGTCGATGCCGAATTTAGCCACTTCCCCGATGTTGGTCGAGACCGCGACGAAATGCTTGGCAACAGCAGAGGGATGTTTCAAAGTCTTGAGGGCCCAGTCGCGGGCCGTGTGCGCGTTGGTCATTGTCTCCACGGTCGTAAAGGTCTTCGACGAGATGATAAACAGGGTCTCCTTGGCATCGAGGTCGCGTGTGGCCTCGGCGAAGTCGGTGCCGTCGATATTAGAGACAAACCGGAAGGTCAGGTTGCGCTGGCTGTAATACCGCAATGCCTCGTACGCCATCACCGGCCCCAGGTCAGACCCGCCGATGCCGATATTGATGACGTTGCGGATTGGCTTGCCGGTGTAACCCTTCCACTCCCCGTTGCGAACCCGGGTGGAGAACTCGGCCATCTTGTCGAGCACGGCATGTACCTGAGGCACGACGTCTTCGCCGTCCAGGACGATGGATAGTCCTTTGGGAGCACGCAGGGCCACGTGCAGTACAGCCCGCTTCTCCGTGACGTTGATCTTCTCGCCCCGGAACATGGCATCGATACGATCCCGCAGGCCAGACTCCTCCGCCAATTGAAGAAGGAGCCTGAGTGTCTCTTCGGTAATGCGGTGCTTCGAATAGTCAAGGTAGATGCCGATGGCTTCAGCTGTCATGCTCTCCCCGCGCTTTGGATTGTCCGCGAAGACCTTCCGAAGATGCAACTCCCGGACTGAAGGGTAATGGGCTTCGAGGGCCTGCCATGCCGTGAGTGTGGTGAGTGGCGCAATGCTTGGTGCCATGCTCATTCCCTTTCCGGTGTTTGTCCGGATGATCGACAGATCGGCAGCGGGATAATGGGCTTCAATGTCCCTTTCAAACGCAGGATTGTATTCGCCCCGGCGCGCAGCCCGGTTGCACCTGGCTC
>DATNMI010000372.1:0-6526 GCA_035602375.1 Nitrospiria bacterium
GTCGCCGCTTACCATGCGGGGGAAAACACGGTCATCCGGTATAACAATCAGATTCCGCCGATTGTAGCGACCCAGAAATATGTCTGGAAAGTCTTGACTGAATATTACCGGTATCATGGTATTAATATTACGACGCTGAAACCAAACAAGATCTATCGGGTCGAGACCGTTGAGGGCACCCTCGTTTATACCAATCATCCAAAAGCCCTTCAGGTGAAATTTCAGGAAGTCGCGTATCATTAGATCTGGGGGCCTTCGCAGGAAGGTGCTCAATGCCCCCCGTGCCCCCGCGTTACGCACTGGCGGAGCCAGATGCTTCACTTTGATCTGGGGGCCTTCGCAATAAGCGCTCAATAAAGGAAGTCGGAGCGCATGGTTCCTTCCAGTGGTCGAGCTTCCGTTCAAAATTAAATATTAGGGACCTTTCAAACGCCATTCCGTAGATTTAACGATTCCTCACCCACCGATATAATTGATTTTTACCCTATAGATGAACCTTGCTTTCTATTCAGGCGGCCTGGACGGTAGCCAAATTACAATATTCAATAAGTGAGCTGAATTGACCAGACTGCCAGTTGTGTCATAGGGCATACTCCACACTTATCATGTCACCCTTATAAAATAAGGATGAATCCTTGGAGAAACCTGTAAGTGTAAAGTAATTCGGAGCTCCTTTCAAAAGGAACCCCGAATTACTTGAAATGGCTTGAAGCCATAAAAAATGATTTAAACCTTAATTTTAACAAGGAGAATGGAAAATGAACCAAATCATGATGGAAGAAAAAGAGACCTATCAAGGCACCATGGAGGCCCGGCTAGGGCTGTTAGGCATGAGGATTGATGAACTTCAAGCAGAAGCTAAAAAGATGAGCGGCAAGGCCAGAATTGAAATTAACAAATGGATTGAGGAGCTTCGGGCTAAACAGACTTTGATTCGTCAGGATTTTCAGGAGATGAAACATGCAAGCGGCGATATCTGGCTTGATCTGAAATCCGGTTTGGAAAAAGCAACGACGGATCTTAAGGAGACCCTGGACAAAATTGGTCCAAAAATCAAACAATTCCCCCATATTCAGCCCGCAGCTAAATGGATCGGTTTAATATTGGGCGGAGCAGTGGCCGGCTATTTCATCGGGAGGTTTATCCACAAAAACAAATAATCACATGAAGAATCAATGCCCCGTAATGAGATTTTAACGCTCGAACAGGCCAAGCCCCATTCTCGCTTTTTAATGGGGGCCTTAGCGGGGACAAATTGTGAGGCGTTAAGTGTGAGGGGGCAAGGGGGTAGAGAAAAGAGTAAAAGGTGAAAAATCATTACGCCTAACCCCTTACCCCTTACTCCTCAGAGGTTCTTCAAATAGATTGAAACGAGTGGGATTTTTTTCTAGCGGTCTGGGGAAAGTCCAGGCGGAAATGGGCCCCGAGGCTCTCTTTTCTCAGGGCGGCTGCTTTTGTGACCAGGCAGGAGACGGTCGCCATATTTCTTGCTTCCATCGTCTTCCGGTCAAGGCAGAGATAATTCAATTCTTTATCAATTTTCCGGAGTTCGCTTAAAGCGCTTCGCAGATCCTTGCCGGTCCGGATAATTCCGACGTTCTCCCACATCAGTTTTTTGATCCGTTTTTCCCTTTGGGCAATGGCCTGCCGCTTTTCCGGTGGTTTTTTTAAAAAGAGGCGGAATTTTGCGGTAAGATGGGAGAGGTTGAACCCCGCTCCGCTTCCTGCCGAAATGGAGGTCCGTGCCATCTCTTCCGCGGCACGGGCGCCGAAAACCAGACCTTCCAGGAGAGAATTACTTGCCAGACGGTTCGCCCCATGGACGCCGGTGCAGGCGGCCTCTCCTGAGGCGTAAAGGCCCGGAATTCCGGTAAAGCCCCTCAGATCGGTCTGAATGCCCCCCATCATGAAATGGGCGCTAGGGGAGGTGGGAATCAGGTCTCTCGTAATATTGATTCCGTAGTTCAGACAGGTTTTATAGATATTCGGAAAGCGGTTTTTCAGCTCGGAGGCTTCCAGGCTGGTCATATCTAGGTAGACAAAAGATTTTCCGGTCTTGTCCATCTCAGCCCAGATGGCTCTGGAAACCAGATCGCGAGGGGCAAGTTCCGCATCCGGGTGATAGCGCTTCATAAAAGCCTCGCCGTTCACATTACGAAGAATTCCGCCCTCTCCGCGCATGGTTTCAGAAAGGAGAAAAGGCTCCACGCGGGGAAGGCAGAGGGCTGTTGGATGGAACTGGACGAATTCCATATCTTCCAGGACCGCCCCTGCCCGATATCCCATCGCCGTGCCGTCGCCGGTTGCGATCGAGGGGTTGGTCGTCCGCAGATAGATCTGTCCGGCCCCTCCGGTCGCCATGAGGACGCCCCGGGCTAAAATTAATTTGACGATGTTTTTCTCCTCTTCCAGAACCCACGACCCTTTACAGCGGCCCCCTTCTAGGTAGAGATCGAGCGTAAAATGGTGGTCGAGAAGGCGGATGTTCGGATCGGCCTGCGTTTTTCTGTAAAGAGACCGGATAATCTCGTCTCCCGTCGCGTCTCCCCCCGCGCGCAATACCCGGCTCCGGCTATGCGCGGCTTCGTGGGTCAGGGCGAGCGCTTTTCCTTTCCGGTCAAACGGAGTCCCCCAGGCGATTAGTTCCCGAACCCTCAAGATCCCTTCCTCGACGAGAATTTTTACCGCCGAAGGTTTGCAGAGCCCCTTTCCCGCTCTGATCGTATCCTGATAATGGTACCGGGAAGAATCATAGGGATTGACCGCCGCCGCAATTCCCCCCTGGGCATGGGCGGAATTGCTTTCTCTGCCCGCTCCTTTATTGAGAATGAGGACCTTCCCGAATCGGGAGAGATCGATCGCGGCACGCAGGCCTGCAATCCCGCTTCCGATAATTAAAAAATCGACTGTCTGGATCGCGAAAGACCGGTCAGTTCTTGGGGGCATCAGGAGTTTTTCCCCGGACGGGGAGCATAAAAGGATTGCTTCCGTTTATTTCAATCACGAGGGGCGCCGGTGCTTCCGAGAATTTGAAAAGGGCGGTTCCTGATCCCCGCACCGGTTCAGCGGACCCGGCGGTCTCCCAGGTTCCCTCCCATTGAATCATGATGATCCCCTGTGAAGGTTCAAGCTCCATATGATCGATACGGAACTCAAGAGAGGCCTTCTTGAATTGGCCAAAACTGGCAGGAAGGTCGCTTTTCATCCGGGCGAGATCTTTAAAGGATGGGGAAAAAAGGGAGACGAACCCTTCCGTATCTTTGGACTCGTAATTTTTCTTCATTTTTTCGAGCGTTTCCCGAAGGGCAGTGATCCTGTTTGACGAATCGCTTTTTTTGACCTGCTCCGAAGAGCATCCCTGCAGGGAAAGGAATAAAAGGAGGGAGAAGAGAAACAGGAGCGGAAGCATGTTTTTCTTTATCATGAAAAAATTATAGGGAGATTTGCCGGCAAGGTCAAGGGCAACCTTGGCCTTGTAACAATCAACGGAGAGCTTGTATGGCACGCCTTCTTGCCGTATAATGAAAGTGTAACAACGTTACCGGGGGCGACAGGTTTCGACAGGAGCTCTAGGGTCTACGGTTGCATGCCGAGGTTCCACCGGCCTCGTAAAACTGGTGGAAAAAAAGCAACTGCCAATCAAGAACTGGCACTCGCAGCCTAATTTAGGACTGCGACGCGCTTTCCGTGAGGGCCTGCGTAACGGAAGGTGCGACGATGCAGCAGGCTGGCTTGTCCGGTCCGCCGATGCCGGATGGGTGAGACTAAGTCGGCTGGCCCTTTTTCTAAGCCTTTCTTTGGGCGTGGAAGAGGGCGAGACTTAAATCAAAGAAAAAGCATGTAGGAACTATAGGTTTTAGACTTTTGGACCGGAGTTCGATTCTCCGCGCCTCCATTTTATCGGGGGGCCTTCGCAAAGGCCTCTCAATGCCCCCCGTACCCCCGCGTTACGGACAGGCAGAGCCTGATCCTTCACTTGGTTAGGGACTAGCGTCGCCCCCTTCCACCGGCAGAGCCGGATGAAGCTTTCCCCTCTCGCTCACTTTATTCGCTGACCACGGTACCCCCGTGGTCTTTTTATTCCTACACCCTGTCTTTTTATTTATGTCGGTCTTTGAAGACCTTTTCGAGTTCTCTTTTCGCCTCTCTTGACTTGATGTCCTCGCGCTTATCGTAATTCTTCTTCCCGCGTGCCACCCCCAATTCCACCTTGGCTCTCCCATTCTTAAAATACATTTTCAGGGGAATCAGGGTATGCCCCTTCTGCTGGGTCAGCCCGGTTAGTCTTGCGATCTCTTTCTTATGAAGAAGAAGTTTTCGAACCCGGACCGGATCAGGATTGGCGCGGTTCCCGTGGGCATAGGGATTGATATGGCACTGGTAGAGAAAAACTTCATTGTTCTCAACCCGCGCGAAACTCTCCTTGAGGTTGGCCTGACCGAGCCGGACCGATTTGACTTCGGTTCCAGTCAGGCAGATTCCGGCTTCGTAGGTTTCGTCTACGAAAAAATCGTGGTAGGCCTTCTTATTGGAAATAGACGCAGTGGTTTCTTTTTTTGTCATGTACTTTTATCTTTTGCTTCGATTTTTTATCTTTTAATCAAAGAACGCCGTCAGGTCAGAGGCTAATTCTTCAGGCCTTTCTATGATAACAAAATGTCCCGATTCCGGATAGATCTTCAGCCTAGCCTGGGGAAGCCCCTTAAAGATCGCCTCCTGGTAGGGAGGGGGAACAGCCTGGTCTTCCGCGGCACCGATCACCAGACTGGGGATCTGAATTTCCCGCAACCGGCTGGAAATATCGACAAAAACTTTTCCGTGGTCTGCCATTTTGGCAAAGGCCTGCGAAGAGCGATGGATTTCCCGTTTTTCCTCCGCCGTCAGTTTTTCTCTCTGGATTCTTTCCTTAATTTCAGGGCGAAAATAGAACTTGTTCAGGATCTCTTTCATGCCCAGGCCCGCCGGTTTAATCATCTTAACATGGGCCAATTTTCCTGCGGCTGTCGCGATCAGGCTCAGTTTTCTGATTTGGGCGGGACGATTCAAGGCCAGTTGAAGGGCAAGAGCGCCCCCCATAGAAAATCCCGCCAGAAAAAAGCTTTTGAGCCTCAGCGTTTCAATCCAGGACTGAATAAATTCCGCGAGTGTTTCAACCCCGTCAATTCCGGTAGACTCTTCAGAACGGCCAAAACCGGGGTAATCGAGCGTGAAAAGGGTAAACCGGGGGGAGAGAAGGTTAAAAAGGGGGAGAAACTCCTTTCCCCTTCCTCCGGCCGAGGGGAGCAGGATCAGTTCTGGACCTTCTCCTCCATGAAAAGAGACGATTTTGGTACCATTGACATTTATCGCCGTTTCTTTCATAGTGGGGTATCTTACAATAGAAATGGTTGGAAAAACAGAGAAAGATGGCATATCCTCTCCCTGTCGCAACGCTCTTAAAAGACATACTCCGTAAATATGGCCTGGAGCCGCAGATCCGGTTTTTCCAGTTGATCGACCGCTGGGAAGAGGTGGTCGGTTCCCAGGTGGCGGGACATACGCTCCCCGCATCGCTTAAATTCAGAAAGCTGACGCTTCATGTCGACAGTTCCGCCTGGATGAACCAGTTGAATTATCTGAAAGAGGAGTTGATCGGGAAAATCAACCGGGAATTAGGGGAAAACTGGGTCAAGGAGGTTTACCTGAAGATCGGTCCGGTTGAAAAATCGGGCGTCAGACCGGAGGAACCCAAAGAGGAGGAACGGGGAGAAGCAACGCTTTCAAAAGAGGATAAAGCGCTGATAGAAAAGTGGTCGACGGAAATTAAAGACGCCGAGTTACGTGAAAAACTGCGGCATCTGATGGAAGCGGACCTGCGCCGCCAGAAGAAACAGGTCCGTTAATTCGGCAGGGGTTTCTTTTTTGGGTTTAACTTAAGAAAATCGGTCTTGACGGTAATAGAGACCCGCTCCGCTCTTTTAAACACGATCTCCGTTCCTTCAAGATCTCCGACAATATAGTCTCCCGGTTCAATTTCTCCCATTGCGTAAAATTCGGCAATTTTTGCCTCGACTTCGTTTTCAACCAGGTGAAGGAGGGGGCGGGCGCCCAGGTCAATGTCCGTTCCTCTGGAGATCAAACTCTCCTTGGCGGCGTCGGTCAGGTGGACGGCAAATCCCTTGTGGGCGCAGCGGGAGCTGATCTGCCGCAGATATTTCTCAAGGACTTTCAAGAGAGAGTCGTGAGAAAGCGGGTGAAAGACGATAAAGTCGCTGATCCGGTTTCTGAATTCGGGACTGAACGTCTTGCTGATCTCTTTTTGAACCTCCTGATTCACCATTTGAGTCAGGGCCTTGAGGTTTTCTTTTCTTCTAAAGCCTATCGATTGGTCTTCCAGCGCTTCTGATACCTTTCTCGACCCGACATTGCTCGTCATTACAAGCAGTGTAGAAGTAAAATTGACCCTGGGATCGTCGGTTTTGGATTTCCTTGTCAGAGAAACGACCCCCTCATCCATAATCTGCAGGAGGAGGTTATGGAGAGCGTT
>DATNMI010000375.1:0-4671 GCA_035602375.1 Nitrospiria bacterium
GCCGTATTTCCTGTTTAAAAGGCCGGTCAGGGGGTCTCTGGATGCCATGTCCTGGACATTTTCAATGAGGCTTTCCAGATACTTTTTCTCTCTGTAAAGAAGTTCAACGTTTTCCCGGCTTCTAAGATGGGAAAGGATCCTCGCCTTTAATTCTTCCTGTTGAATCGGGCGGCTGATGCAGTCGACCGCTCCGGATTGAATCGCCGCGGCAAAGTCTTCCGGCCGTTTTTTGTGGAGGTAGACCATGACTGGAATCCGGCGGGTTGCATCATCCGATTTCAGGCTTCGGCACACCTCAAGACCTCCGATATCCGGAAGGACCTGGCCCAGAATAATCAGATCGGGTGATTTTGCTTTCGCATATTCAATTCCGGTTTCGCCCGTCTCGGCGTGCAGGGAGAAAAACCCGGATTCTTCAAAGAACTCGACAAAGGTCTTTGCCTGGGTGTTGCCTCCCTCAATCAGCAGAATGGTTGCCTTCATGAAGGTCCTTTCCATCCGAAAAATCCCCAGCTGGCCAGTCAGGGGGGAGTCTTCAAATTTTAATAGATGTAGTTATAAAACTCTTTATATTTCAACGACTTACTGCTAATAGAACTTTCCGAAATCTTGTTTTCTATTTGACATTTCCATATTTTTACGTTAGAATAAAACGTTTAAAAGATCTGGCCATAAACTTTAATAAGGAGGTTTTGAATGCAGACATTCAATCCTTGGGGTATCGATTCTCTTTCTTTCCAGTTTGACCAGCATGATTTGACCGAGATTAAGGAAATTTCCCGGCAATGTCAAATTTATTATTCCGGAATTGAGAAAAAGAGGAATGGATCCCTTGAGGAACCGATTGAGTCGTCTGATATGAAAGAATCTCTCATGAACCAGCTTGACCGCTTTATTGCTTCCCTCCGAATGAAAAACCCCGTTTCTTCAGCTCTATTGGAACAACCTCTCTTAAAACAATCCTTGCTGGCATCCCTGATATCGCAATCTCTTGGATTTAAATATCGCATTCTGAATGTGGAGTTCAATGAGGGAAAGTGTGAAGTCAAAGGGACGATTACCGATTTAAACGGAAATAATATTGAATCGGTTGAAGCCGTCGATTGTTTTAATACGGGGGATTCCGCTCAATTCCTTGGGGCGTTTACGCTGGCATCTAAAAAAGTCTTTATCTCCCTTGTGTCCCAGTTGAGTGAATTGGACTTAGCCGGACATCTTCAGGAAGCGCTGACCTTCAGCAAATAACCTGAAATGTTTGTTTAAAATTTAATTTACTTCATATCCTGAAGTTCCATTTTCCCGATACCCCCCACGCTCGTCTTAAATCTGGTATACTTGTAAGAATTACCTAATACTTCCTGGAACTCTGTTTGAGGCTTATGACTGCCATGAGGAGCTGTCGTTGAACCTGAAGGGAAAGATCATTATCGCCGATGCCAATCATGCTTGCGCTGAACAGGTCGCGAAAGCGCTGGAGGGAGAGGATTATAACGTCTTTTCCGTTTCATCCGGGCAACAGGTCCTGGAAATTCTGAGGACCGTCGGGATCCATGTTCTGGTTTCTGGGGAACATCTATCGGATATGGAATGTATTGATCTCCTTGCCGAAGTAAAAAAAGAAGATGCGTCGACAGAAGTCATCTTTCTGGTTGAAAACCCTTCCGCGATTATGCTGGAGGCCGCTATTAAAGGGGGCCTTTCAGATTTTCTCAGGCTTCCGCTCGGTGATTACGGGGAGGTCAGGCAGATGGCGGCCAAAGCCCTTGAAAAATGCCAATCCCTTCAGAAAAGCCAGCGATTGATCGAAGACCTGCTCCAGAAAAACCAGGAATTGCAGGAAGCCCACGAAACCATAACGGCCCTTCACCAGGATACGGAAGCCCTTTATTACTTTGGCCGCTGCCTCTCGACCAGTTTTGATCTTGACGAAATTTATTCGATGATGGTCAATGCCGTCAGTAAACTCTTGAATAACCGGCCATCATTTTTCTTTCTGTTTAATGAAAAAGGGGAGAGCGCAGCTTTGAAAAAAAGCATCGGTTTCCCTGATTCCGCCAGAAAGCTGGTGGTGCCCTTTGAACTGCAAGGGGGAAGCCATATGGTAAAATGGCTTGAAGAAGGAGTTTACACCCGGGAGTTTCATGCCCGCCTGGAGAAAGAGTTCGATTTTAGCGATTTTATTACCCGCCCAATCATGATACATAACCGGTTTTACGGAATTCTTGGGTCCTGTTTAAAGGGAGGTCTGAAGTGTACAGACCGGGAAACCAACCTGTTGAAGCAGTTCATTACCCAGTCTGCTTTTGTCATTGAAAACGCCCTGCTTCAACAGCAGGCGCACGACCTGGCCCGTCATGATGAATTAACCGGAGTCTATAACCGCCGCTATTTCCAGGAAAGAATCGACCACGAAATAAGGCGTGCTTCCCGTGAAGGGTCCCGGTTTTCATTGATCATCCTCGATATCGATTATTTTAAAACTTATAATGATGAACTGGGCCATATTCAGGGAGATCATCTTTTGAAGCAGGTGGTAGAGCGGATCAAAGAGCGCGTCAGGGCTACAGATGTTATTTCCCGATTCGGGGGAGATGAATTTGTCATTTTATTTATTAATACGGAGAAACCCATCGCCATCGAGATTGGAGATGAGATCAGAAAAAATGTGGAGACCTACTCGAACTTTGTCGTGGAACAGAGCAGCGTCAAGAAGGTCACCATCAGCCTGGGGGTGGCCCAGTTTCCTGAGGACGGAGCCAACAGCGTAGAGCTGATCCGCAAAGCGGACCAGGGTCTCTATGCCGCCAAATCAAGAGGGCGAAATCAGCTCGTTTCCTGATCAGCATTGAATCTTTGACGGACCGGAGAGGACTTTAACCGATGAAAATTGAAGACAAGCTTTTTCTGGATACATACAAAGTCGATACGACCCCTCATATCCGGGTCAAGGATCCTTCGGCTTGCCTTCAATGCGAGAAAAAACAGTGTACGTATGTTTGTCCGGCGGGCGTTTATAAATGGGACGAAACACAGAACAAGCTCATTGTCGGATGGGAAAACTGCCTCGAAATGGGGGCTTGCGTTATCGCGTGCCATCAGTTTGAAAACATCGAAATGCATTATCCCCGCGGCGGGTTTGGGATCTCCTACCGTTTTGGTTAAGAGGCGGCAGATGCCCTTCTGAGGATCAGGTAGGCGTCTATAAATCCGTCTATTCCGCCGTCCATGACCGATTGAATGTTTCCTATTTCCGTGTTCGTCCGGTGGTCCTTGACCATCTGATAGGGCTGGAAAACATACGACCGGATCTGGCTTCCCCAGCCGATCTCTTTTTTTTCAGAGGTCAATTTTTCCAGTTCCTCGGCTTTCTTTTCCTGCTCCTGCTCATAGAGCTTTGCCTTAAGGACCTTCATGCAGACATTCCTGTTTTGAAGCTGGGAGCGTTCGTTCTGGCTCTGAACAACGATTCCGCTCGGCATATGCGTAATCCGGACGGCCGAGGACACCTTGTTGACATTCTGTCCTCCCGCACTGCTTGCCCGATAGGTGTCTACTCTTAAATCTTTTTCGTCGATGGTAATCTCGATATCGTCTTCAATTTCAGGATAGACAAATACCGAGGCAAATGAGGTATGGCGGCGTTTGTTGGAATCGAACGGAGAGATTCGGACCAGCCGATGGACTCCGGCCTCTGCTTTTAATTTCCCATAAGAATATTCGCCATTGATCGCGAGCGTTGCGCTTTTGATTCCGGCCTCTTCTCCAGGGAGAAGGTCGATCATTTCAACGGAGAATCCGTTTTTTTCCGCCCAACGGGTATACATCCGGAGGAGCATCTGCGCCCAGTCCTGGGATTCGGTCCCGCCTGCTCCTGGATGAATTGTGAGAATCGCGTTGTTGATATCTTTAGGTCCGGACAGAAGACGCTGGATTTCAATCCGGCCAAGCGCTTCGTTTATTCTGGAAAGGGATTTTCCAGCCTCCTTAAGCTCCGATTCATCCCCCGCTTCCCCGGCAAGTTCAATCAGCACATGCGTGTCTTCCATCTCCCGCTCAATCTCTGCCCACCCCTTGATTTCTTTTTCAAGAGCTGTCTTGGAACGGGTGACTTTTCTGGCTTCAGCCGGATTATCCCAGAAAGCCGGATTTTCCGTTTTTTTCTTCAGATTGTCGATTTCTTCCTTTAAATGAGCTAGGTCAAAGATACCCCCGGAGCACTTCCATCCGGTTGTTAACAGACTGGTATTGGGAGAGTATGTCATCAATCATTTTTTTTCCTTTTCAATAATAAGGGGGTTGTCAGCATGAGGAAGGTCAGGACGAGATTTGCCCAGCCGAACAGATCGCCGAACCGGGTGTAAACTGTTTTTTCTCCGTAATATTCAAGCTCTTCGATCAGCCATGACGGCTCAAACAAGCCCGAAGTCTTCAGCACCCGGCCCCTTGAATCGATAAATCCAGAAATGCCGGTGTTTGCGGCCCTGGCGACCGGCGTACGGTTTTCCACTGCCCGGAATACGACCATTGAGAAATGCTGTTCGGGAGCCGCGCTCCTGCCAAACCAGGCGTCATTGGTAATAGTGGTCATGAAACCGGCCCCTTCAGCCACAAACTGGCGAAAAAGCTCCGGAAAAATCACTTCAAAACAGATCAGGGTTCCAAAAGAATGTC
>DATNMI010000384.1:0-3262 GCA_035602375.1 Nitrospiria bacterium
GCCGTCTTCTATCCATTCACAAAAAGGTTCATCTCCCTGCCGCAATTTGTCCTGGGGATCAGTTTTGGATGGGGCGCGATCATGGCCTGGGCGGCGGTTCGGAACCGGATTGAACTTCCGGCCATCCTTATTTTTTCGGCGAATATTTTCTGGTCAATGGCCTACGATACGATTTACGCGCTGATGGACCGGGATGACGACCTCAAGGCGGGGGTAAAGTCCTCGGCCATCTTGTTAGGGAAGAGCGTATGGCTGGGCGTCGCCTTTTTTCTCTCCATGGTTATTATCCTGCTTGCGGCAACGGGATGGGTGGCACAAATTCATCCCGCCTACTATTGGATACTGGCTATGACCGGCATCGCCTTTTTTCTACAGGTCTTCCAGCTCAAAAAAAACGATTCGCCTGAGGTGGCCTTCCGGCTTTTTAAAAAACATGGCCTCCTCGGATTTCTCATCCTGTCGGGTATCGTTTCCGCCTACCTCCTCTAGAGGTAAAAATTGCAAATTGGCGTGTGCAACATAATGGGAAAAGGAAAAGCTGAGGATTATAGCGACCATTCCGTTTCATTAGGGCTTAAATATAGGTTGATCTGAAAATACATATCCTTTAATTCCCGGTTATGATTGAAAATGAGAATAAGAGATGCTACGCTTTAACATGTTGAATACCTCCCCCAGGAATACTTGACTTGTTGACAATCCTTGATTAAGAACGATTTCTTAAATTTTTGTCCCGGAGATGACTTATGAGACCGAAATTAAACCGGAAATTAATAAAATATTTTTTTCTTAATCTTTTTGCTTTTGTCGGAATTGCTGCGCTTTCAGCCTGCGGAAGTTCCGGCAGTTCCACATCTAACAACATGAAGACAGGAATTCTTACCGCTTACCTGACCGATTCTTCCGGATGTGATTTTGACCAGGTTGTCGTCACAGTATCAAAAATCAGGGTTCATCAAAGCACGACCGCGCAGGATAACGATGCCGGCTGGTTCGAGATTATTCTTCCTGTTCCGCTGAAAATCAATTTACTCACTCTTCAGGGAACTCTATCAGAAGCTTTGGGATCTGTTGTGCTGACTCGAGGCCACTATACTCAGGTCAGTCTGGTTCTTGTTCCTAACGTGCCGGGAGGTGTAATTTACCATGATTTTGTATCTCTGACAGGCGATCCGACTCATAAGGAATATCCGTTGTTTATTCCAGACGGTTTCAAAAACGGGATCAGGATCGCTCATGAGTTTAGTATCACTGGTGGAGAAACTGAGGAACTGGTTCTTGATTTTGATGCTTGTCACTCCGTTGTATCGATCAAAAACGGAAGCACCTACTTGCTAAAGCCCAACATTCTTGCTATCCGGAAAAAAATTGCCGGGAGCATTGTCGGTTTCGTGGCCACGTCATCCTCGAGCTCCAGTCCCGCACACGCGGTAGCCAAAGCCGAGATCAAGGGTCTGGACGGAAATTACTACGTTTACCGGCAGACTGCCATCAAATCGGACGGGTCATTCGTTTTGTACCCTCTCCCCGCCAGTTCTACGATCTCCAGACTGTTCCCCGCAAACAATCCTGCTGGATATTATGATGTCTTGATTGTTGCTGACAATTATTCGACCGTCGTGACAGCGGACGTTCCTGTTACAGCCTTATCCACCACCGTTCTGAGCACTAAAACAGCCCCGATTCTTCTTTCAGGCACGAATCCGGGATTTCTCGACGGCGCGATAAATCCGACGAGTGCTGACGCAAGAATCCGTCAAACGATTATGGATACCGGTTCTCATCCGAGGATCTATCAAATCAGAAGACATCGGGTGGACCTGTTTGACGGTTCCTTCGCTTTTAGCCTTTCTCCGGGGAGTCCCGTTTCAGGCACCTATTCACCAATCTTACCGATCCCATTTCCTGTAACGACTCCGGGCGGAAGCTATTCGGTCGATACCCCTAATGACGATGGCTTATACCAGGTTAAGACCGAGACTTTTACAGTTACCACGTCGGCGACCACCACGATTGATTTTACGGGAGCATATAGTCTGGTTCCAACTCAAGGATCTCCGGGAATCGTAGGCGGTGACCTTACCGTATACCCACCGTTCGGGATTACTTCCGGGTTTGTTCTGATGAGCGCAATGATGAACGGAGAGGTGGTCAACACTAAAACAGTCCCTTTCACCGGTCCGGTTTCTGTAAATCCATATTCAATTGATGATCTGGCGCCCGGACCTTACAGCGTTACCGTGCTCTTTGTTCCTCCAGGTTTCGCTACCATCATTCCTCCTTTCCTTTCGGCGAATGTTCCACTGAATGGTACAGTCACTCCGCCGGGACCTTTTTCATTTACGGTATCTCCGTAAAACTCAAGAAGACCATAAGCTCTAAATAAGGGGATCAAGAGATCCCCTTATTTGTTCCGGGCCAACCTTCGAAAACGCGAAACGCAAGTGAATAAAGCAAGGAAAGCTATCAAAATTTGAGCCTGACCAATCAATTACAAGAAAATGACAACCGGGTGCATCAAATTGTGGTGCTGCCAGGAGATGCTCAATATACGATTGTCTCCTAACGACCACAAATAGCCGACAGAGGTTCCAATGCCGGACCACTCAATCCATCCCTATTAGCGGACTCGCAATCTAAGGTCATCAGGTAGTCGACCAGTTTCTCCAGCGCGTTATATGAAAATTGTTCATCAAACCCGGAATACATGACAGAATGGCCCGACTTTGAATCATAGGTGAAGCTTGGCACGATGAAACTGTCCGGAGAAAGAATCGATTCCATTACATACTCTTTCGCTGTCTTCGCATGGGCCGCTCCTCCCCGAATCCGAGCCTGATATTCGGGTGAGGCAATTCGTTTTGGCGCGAGCGTTTTCTCAATTAAAATCGGACCAATGGAGCCATTTCTCCATGGAATTCCAGGAATCTGATGGCAGTTCGAACAACCCATCTTTTTAATGATCTCCTCAACGCTGTCTGTGGAGCGCGCGGTGATCGATCTCTCAGTTCCGGGAGCGACTTTTACCTCAGTAGCGGGTGATGGCGCAGGAGGCAGATTTCCTTGGTATTTCGGGGGCCTGTTTAAATAAACAGCCAACACGCCTGTAATTAACACAAAAAATCCAAGGGTGATCAGGAATTTGCGCGCTTTAGGGAAAAAGGCTGGTAAAACAAAAATAGAGAGCGTGGAAAAAAAGATGGCAACAGCGAAAAGCCCCTGCGTCATAAGATACCCCCTGAAACAGAAAAACGGGTTCCAG
>DATNMI010000396.1:0-7654 GCA_035602375.1 Nitrospiria bacterium
TTCCGATGCCCTGAAAACAATCGTCAGCGGTCCAGGCCAGAACTTCCTGATCAGAAAATCGGCCAAGGGCGTTATTTCAGAAACGAGATCCGCCACTTCTTCGACGCTTCCAATCAATACCGGAACCGGTTTCCCCGCGTCGCGCGCCTTGATTTTAAAAATCTTTCCGATGGCAGCCTCCTGATCGTACCGGATTCCGAGCCCGTACTGGGTATCGGTCGGATAGACGATGATTCCGCCCCGCCTTAGAATTTCCGCCGCCTCCGTCAGTGCGGCCTCTTGAGCGTAAGGATTTAATTGTATGACTTTGGCCTTCACCCGATTTCCCGTTAAGCCGGCTTTTTCATTTTAACGGCCTTCTCTTCCACTTCCTTTGCCATTTCAGCCTTATAAGCCAGAAGTTTACCTGACAGGTCGGGATATTTTCCAGAGAGGATCTGAACGGCGAAAATTCCGGCGTTCTTGGCCCCCGCTTTTCCAATTGCCATTGAGGCCACAGGGACCCCTCCCGGCATCTGAACGGTGGAAAGAAGGGCGTCCATTCCCTGGAGGGAAGAGGAATCGATCGGGACCCCTATCACCGGACGGCTGGTCAAAGAGGCGGCCACCCCGGCCAGATGGGCCGCGCCCCCCGCCCCGACGATAAAAACCTCGGTCCCCTGCTTCTCCGCCGATTTCACGATCTGTTGGGTCCGGTCCGGGGAGCGGTGGGCGGAGGTCACCGTAATTTCATAAGAAACCCCGAATTTTTCAAGCATCCAGACCGCCTCCTCCATTACCGGGAGATCGTTCGGGCTCCCCATGATAATCAAGACAAGCGTTTTTCCATCCCCTCCGCTCTTTTTCATCCCTTCCTCCATACTTGAGTCAACCAGTTGTCCTCTTCAATTTCATCCGCTTTTGTCAGGCCTTCGGATTTAAAACAGGACTCGACATCCGTCCTTCTTTCAGAAAGAATTCCGGAAACAATCAGGGTCCCTTTTCCCGAAAGAGACCCGGCAAGCTCTCTGCCGAGGCGGACGAGGTCTCCGGCGGTGAGGTTTGCCGCAACCAGATCGTAGCCGGCCCGGTCGGCGAGGAGAACCGAACCGAGCCTGAGCCTGATCTTCCTCCCGACCTGGTTGAGAAGGAAATTATGCCGCATCGACTCAACGGCTTCACCGTCGATATCGGCGGCCACGATGTCGCCGGCGCCGTAGAGCGCCATCGCAATCGCGAGGATCCCCGATCCGGAACCTAGATCGAGCGCCCTGATCTTCCCGGCGCCATCGGCCTGTCTAAAAAACCGGTCGAGCAGAACGAGACAGTTCCGGGTGGTTGGATGGGTGCCTGTGCCGAAACCCATGCCGGGATCGATCCAGATGATTTTTCCCTTTTGCCTTTCCGGCGCCGGGGTCTCCCAGGGGGGAGAAACCGTCAGATAATCGGTGACGCAGATCGGTTTAAAATGTTTTTTCCATTCCTCGTTCCAGTCCGATCCTGCGCGGACCTCCGATTTGATTCGGAAATCGGGAACATCCACCCCTTCGGCCCGGAGCTGGTCGCAAAATAGCCGCGTCTTCTCTTCAACCATCTCTGCAAAATAGTAACCCTGTTTGAAATAGGCCGTCACCCGTCCGGCGTCAATCCACGCGCCATCCGCCCCGGATTCAATCAACAATGATGAAAGGCTCTCCCCAAGTTCCGGCGCGGCTACCAATGAAACTTCGATATATTCTTTTCTTTCCACCCTCACCCCTCACGTTTTAAATAATTTCCGGCATCGTCGATATAGCCGTCTGCGGAGCGGCGCAAAAACTCCTTTTCCGCGTCGTTCAGGGGACGCCTTGGTTTGGCCGGGTGTCCAAAAGCGAGCATCCCGGACGGAATCACAGTCCCTTCCGAAACAAGAGAGCCCGCCCCGATCAAAGAGCCGTCTTCTACGACCGCGCCGTCCATGATCACAGATCCCATTCCGATCAGGCAGAGGTTCCCGATGGTACAGCCATGAAGAACGACCCGGTGGCCGACCGTGACATGATCGCCGACCCGGAGGGGATGGTCCCTGCGGGTGACATGGAGCATCGACAGGTCCTGAATATTGGTTCCGGAACCGATCCGGATAAAATGGACGTCTCCGCGGATGACCGTATTAAACCAGACGGAGCTCTTCTCGCCTATTTCCACGTCCCCGATAATCATGGCGCCCGGCGCCACAAAGACAGAGGCTGGCACTTTTGGAAAAATACCTTTAAATGGAATGATCATAAAAACAGATAACTCCTTAGTAAAAAGTTAAAGGTAAAAGGTAAAAAACACACAGTAAAAAGCGAAAGATCAAAAGTAAAATGTAATCTGGATACCCGTTTTCACGGGTATGACGGAATTGGGTATCTACTTTTCACTTTTCACTTATTACATTTCACTCCAAGTAGTCAAGCAGTTCTGTAAGGGACTCTATTGTAACAAAATTTTTCGACGGCTTAAAGAGGCGATGCCGGTCAAGAAGAACCGCCTGCAAACCGGAGGAGAGGGCGCCCCGGACATCGTCCGACATAGAGTCCCCCACATGAACAGCTTCGCTGGGCAATACGCCGAGAGATTCAACCGCTTTTTTAAAAATGGCCGGATCCGGTTTTGCGGCTCCTGCTTCGGAAGAGAGGGTCTTGCTGTCAAGATACCGGTCAATACCGAGAGCGCGGAGGACATCGAGAACACGGGTATCGAAATTGGTAATCAGGCCGGTCCGGTACCCCTTTTCTTTCAGACGGGAGAGAACATCCAGGCTCTCCGGAAAGAGTTCCCAGCCCTGGCTCCCCTTGAAAACATCATAGACCTCCTCAAAATAGGCGTCAAAATCTTTCATCATTCCAGCTGACGAAAAGACCTGATGGACGACATCGCGCCACCAGGCCTTCTCGATCTGAAGTTTCACGTCAGAAGACGTCCCCGCGGGGAGAACGGGAGGCGGTTGTTTCTTAAAGACGTCAAAAAAAGCACCGTCCAGCTGGTTCGCGGAAGCCTTCGAACCATATTTTCTGGCAAGGGAGAGATAGATGTTTCCTACGGAACCGCGCGTCCGGAAGAGAGTTTCCGCGGCGTCAAAAAAGACGACTCTGACAGGTCTAATTTTCAAAACAGGACTCCCTTCCAACTCCCCTCCCCTTGGCCGGTTAGCGATCGCCGGCACAAAGTGGGAGGGGATGAAGGGGAGGGGTCACTTGCCGGGTAGATCATTCACCCTCGCCCTGGCCCTCTCCCATCAAGGGAGAGGGAACAATTAAGGTTTTCTATCTCAGTTCTTGGCTCCATCAATCCAGCAGAATCTCAGGCGGGGTTTCTTTCCAGATGGAACGTCTCCAGGAAAGCGCGACATTCTGCCAGAGAAAATCGGCTGGATTAAAGTTATCGGTCAGGACAAGCCCCTTTTCTTTATCCAGATGGAACTCCTGATCTTTCAGAGCCGAAGAGCGGCGGGTCAAAAACGCGGTAGATCCGGTACCGGCGACCATAATGTAATTGGAAAAATTGGCGGTCCGGGAGGTGGAGAAAACCGTGACATCGGGAAAGGATTCTCCCAGGGTTCTGTAAACCGAATGGGTGAATTCCGATCCCTCCCCCGCGAACATGCCAGCCGTATTCATTACGAGAATACCATTTTCGGAAAGGTGGCGCTTGATCTGCTCAAAACACTCCCTACTCAACAGGTAAAAGGGGGCCGAATCTCCGGCAAAGACATCCAGAACGATATAATCATATTTCTGCCCGCCCCTGTTTAAAAAGGGCCTCGCGTCTTCCAGAAAGATATGAAACCGGCCTGGTTCAAAATTAAAAAAATCACGGGCCACCTCGGCCATCCGGGGGTCTATTTCAACAATATCGACTTCGTCTCCGGCCCGCTTTTCCGCCTCCGGAATAATCCCCCCTCCGAGTCCGATGACCGCCCCCCTCAGCGACCTTCCCCCGTTTTCTTCTCTGAAAGTCTGAAGCGCCTCCTCAACCAATCCGGTATAGGTCGCGGTTGATCTGGGGGAAGCGGGATGAAATATGGTCTGGATCGTTCCGTCGACCATCAGAAACTTCCGGTCGGCTGTTCCCAGAACTTTGAGCTGGCCATAGAAGCTCTCCGATTTATAAATGATCGCGGCGGAGCGCGGTTGCTCATGATAAAATCCTAAAAGAAGGAGCGGCGCGACAATGCCTAGAACCGACGCGGCGGCCCCTGGCCAGGCCTTTTCGGCGATAAAATAGAGGAGCGGCAAAAAAGCGAGCGTTGAAGCGATGAGCAAAAGGATATTCGTCAAACCAAAAGAGGGGATCAGCCAGAACCCGACTAAAAGAGTTCCCAGGATTCCGCCCGCTGTGGAGAGGGCATAGAGGTCTCCGGAAATCTTTCCGGCATGCCTGATCTCCCTGAGAGATAGCTTCAGGGAAAAGGGGGCGACAGTCCCCAGGAGGGTTAACGGTCCCGAAAAGAGGATAAAAGCTGACGCAAGACAGCCCATTCGCGGTCCAAGATCGGTCATGGCCAGGGAAACAGGTTTTTGCGCCAGGGGGATGAGAAGGACGAGGAACCCTGCCGCAAGGATCAATGAGTAGAAGAACAACCGCGATTGAAAGCGATCGGATAGAATGCCGCCCGCCCAGTATCCGATTGAAAGAGATACCAGAGTAATCGCGATCAAGGAGGACCAGATAAAGAGGGAAATTCCAAAATAGGGCCCCAGAAGGCGGGAGCCCAGGACTTCCAGAATCAGAACAATCATTCCGCAGACAAACACGGTCAAGCGAAGAAGAAGGGCATTAAAAATTCGTTTTCCGTTCCCGTTCATTAAACTCTCTCTTTCCCTGAATAAGAAATTTCCTTAGCGATGCAGTTGAATAAAAAGCTGATGATTGGCATCCGCTGTAAAACTGAAGGTTGAATCGAGAAGACTTGACAAGAAGGTCGTTCCGGTTCCGTATACCGATATCGTAACTCCCGTCACGTTCCGAACCACCTGGTCCCCCGCCAGATTACCGGTCAATCCTGAATAAAGAATGCTTTTTCGCTGTGGGGGGACCATCTGAATATTCCCAAAGGTGGCGCTCCCGGCGTATGATTTTATCCACTGATTCCCCGCGGCGCCTGCCTTGGCGAAAATATCGTGGGTTCCCGGCGGGACGTCGAAAATCAGGAACCTGCCGGAAACGTCGGTCGCGGACGCGCCGATGATAATATTGCTGTTCTGATCAAGATACCGGATATTCCCCTCCGTCGCGCCAGACATATTGGTAGATGCCAGGGTGACCCCGGAAAGAGGGACCATTGCTCCGGGTAAAAAGAGGAGGTTTCCTGTTCCTCCCTGAAAAGCCACCATATCGGACAGAAGATCGTCCGTAAAATCAAACAATTCAAGGGATGCCAGATTAACGCCGGGGCCTCCCGCATTATAGACGGTCTCCGGGGTGAAGGTGCCGTCTCCGAGGCCGTTCAGGACCGAAATCGTTCCGTTGGCATTGGCGGTCACAAGATCAAGCCTGTTATCCAGGTTCACGTCGGTAAGGAGTATATATTGGGGAGATGAAGAGAGCAAAACCGGAGAACCGGAAGCGGGGGCAAAAATTCCCCCCGGCTTGCCCAGGAGGATGGCCACGCTGGCTGATCCGCTATTGGCAACGGCCAGGTCAAAATAGCCGTCGCCATTGATATCAGCCGCGGCCATGGCGACGGGCTGGCTGCCAATGTCCGGCGACTTATACGGACTTCCCGCGGCTGGAGAAAAATAACCGTTGCCGAGTCCCAGAAAGACTGAAACCGAACCGCCGGATCCCTGGTTCAATATGGCGATGTCCGTGTTGCCGTCGCCGTTAAAATCCCGGGAAACAACCGCAACAGGACTTGTTCCAAGCGTGTTGAAGGATTTCGCCTGGGACATGTCAAACTGGAATGTGCCCGATCCCGGAATCAGCGTAAAACTGTTGGAACCCGAATTGACAACGGCCAGGTCGGTCAGCAGGTCATTGTTAAAATCTGCAACGGAAACCCCCACCGGCTGGGAGCCCGATTGAAGCTGGAGGGTGGGACAATACCCTGATGGATCTGTTTTGCAAATCTGACGAACCAGAGTAAAATTGCCCGCTCCGGTTCCCCGAAGCACTGTCACCGAATTGAGCCCTTTGTTCACCACGATCAGGTCGATCACGCCGTCCCCGTCCAGATCGGTTTCGCGAACGGCAACCGGCCCGGCCCCCGTCAGACAGGTTTGGCCCGGTAACATCGGCGTTCCGAGGGGCAGACAAAGGGGAGAACCGACCGCCGGATGAAATGTTCCATCGCCGTTGCCCAGGAGGATTGTCAGGGTATTGTCCAGTTCATTGACAATCGCAAGGTCGAGTTCATTGTCCGCGTCAAAGAGCCCCGCAACCATTCTTTGCTGTGACCATGAACCGGCAGGAAGAGGCGTGGCGGAAAAACCCTGCACGGGAAATGCCGGGGAAAAACCGTAGGTCGCCACTTTTCCCCCAATGACCCCGTTATTGACCAGGTCAGGCAGGGAGAGCGTAGCATCTCCAGCGGCAATGGCAGACGCGGCAATAGCGGAAAGAGTGTCTGTGGAGGTCGCGACAAAAACCGTTTGCGGACTGTCCACGCCGATCGTTCCAAAAATATTGTAGGTGTCGATCGCGTTTGCAATATTTTTGGCGTGGGCTTTAACCAAAAAGGTGCTATAGGGGGATAAAGGTTGAGAAAACAGGCCGTTGCTTGAGGAAAAGACGGTTTTTTCTCCCAGAATCGAGAGGTTGGCGGCGGCGACCGGGACATTTGCGTGCCCAGCACTGAGATCCTGCGTCGCCCCGCTCACCTGGACGGTTGAAGGTGGACTGTTATTGACATGGATATCCGCCAGTGTAATCCCACCGGAATAGACCTCGGCCAGGCCGTTCCCCGAATCGTCGGGAGAAACCGCGCGGACCTGGATTAAACCGGGAGGGAGGTTAAAAATCATATAGCCCCCGTTTTTAGAGGAGCCGGAATTCAGGGTTGGCAGCCCATGGGTATCAAAATAACGGATATCGCCAACCGGGTTTCCCGTAAGGTCGGTTGCCGCAAGCGTGATTCCGGCCGTCGCCCTCAGGCTCCCGTTATCAATAATGTTGCCGGTCAGTATCCCTTTGGCAGGATCCATATTTCCCGATAATCCGGCGGCGCTGATATAGCCGTTCACCTGGGAGGCGGGGAAAAGGATCAGAGAATGAAAAGAGCCGTCCACTGACACGTTGCTCTGATAAGTGGGAACATAACCTGGGGAGGCGGTAGTCCTGATCGTATACTGGGACTGATTGAGAAACAGAGCCTGGACAGCGGAATAACTGAATTGCCCGGCCGGATCTGCCGTCGCAAGGGATGCCGTCGTTCCGAGGGCATAGGCCTGGGCGAACGAAACTGGAGTGACCTTGTCCGGAAGCGTCACCTGCCCGAAAAATGGGGAATAGAACCCGATTTGTCCGAGAGGGGCTGGATTGAGGGTGACGTTCTGGTTCGTTACCCCTCCGGGAAAAATGGTTGCCTGTTGGGTTCCCGCATAATAAATAAATCCGCCGGTAATCGGGGTTTCTTCAAGGGCCACGGCCGACAGATGTACCTGCTCCCCGGGAAGATTAAACGCCACAAATGTGCCATCCGTTGTTCCAA
>DATNMI010000398.1:0-2186 GCA_035602375.1 Nitrospiria bacterium
GAGTCAGCAGCCCCCTGGCCCGGCGCGGCAGAAGGGCCGGGGCCCTGCTCTTTCATGAGTTTCTCGTTCTGAGCCAGGCGGGATTCCAGCCCTCCCATTCTCGACGCGACGTCGTTTATCCGGAGCCCATGCTCTTCAGATTTTTGCGTCAGTTCTGAAATCGCATGATTATTGACTTCAATCCTCCCCTGGATCGTCTGAAGATCAACCCCCATCTGGTCCACCTTCACAAAGATATCTCCCTGTTCCCGGGATGAGGTGACCGTTTTATCTTTGAAACTGCGATCCTGGACCTCCTGCTTCAAAGTCATCTGGGCCAGTTTGTCTTTTAACTGGTCCATTTCCAGATGAAGATCGGTCACGTCAGATTGAAAGGCGCAGCCGGATGCAACAAGAACCATGGAAAATGCCATGGGAACAAAGAACACCGTGCGGAAAACAGGGATCGTCATATGAAGTCCTCCTTCTTTATCAGGATTATACAGAATGATAGAAAATAATCTAATTAAAAGTCTTAGACCGAAAACAGACTTCCGGCGCCCTCTTCATCCCTCATCAATACCGGACCGGAGACCATGCCGGATTGATATTGTTGCCTCCCCGGGTTGTTAATTTCTCTACTTCCGTCCCTTCAGAGGTCATCATGTAGAGGTCCAGCTTTCCCTCCCGGTTTGAACTGAAGGTCAGGTGCCTTCCGTCTGGAGCCCAGACCGGAGATTCATCGTCAAAAAGAGTTCCGGGCGAAAGATTTCTCACTTTCCGGCCATCCGGGCTGATCAGGCAGACATGAAGCCTCCCGTCTTCCCTGCAGGTATAGGCAATCCAGTCACCCTTTGGAGACCAGGAAGGGGTGGTGTTATATTCCCCCAGAAAGGTCAGCCTGCGGAGGTTCGTACCGTCGCCATTCATCAGGTAAAGCTGGGGAGTCCCGCCCCGGTCGGAATTAAACACCAGATCGCGTCCGGAAGGAGAAAAGGACGGTGAAAGATCATTCCCGGCGCTGAACGTCAGCCTTTTGATATTCTTCCCATCCTCTCCGGCGGTAAATAACTGGGTCATCCCGTCAACGCTCCCCGCAAAGAGGACCTTCTTTCCGTCAGGAAACCAGGTCGCTGAAATCCGGAGTCCTCCGGTGGCCATTTTCCATCTCCTGGCTGTGGAGAGGTCGTAGATCCAGATATCCGGGTTCTTGTCAATATAGGAAGTATAGGCGATCTTGTTACCGTCGGGGCTCCAGCGCGGGAAAAGATTGATTGTCCGGTTCAATGTCACCAGACGGGCATTGTATCCGTCATAATCCATCAGGTAGACCTCTTTGGAACCTCCCTGGTCGGAAACATAGGCGATCTCTGTTTCCGCAATACCGGCCTCGCCTGTCAATTGATAGATGATCTTATCGGAAGCTCGGTGGCTGATCGCTCTCGTCTCCTTAACAGAGCCGCTGAATTTTCGCCCCCAGATCCATTTTCCTGTTTTTGCGCTATAGAGCGCCACGTCCAGATGAATCTGATCTTTTTCAATTTTCAGACGCCCCGAGAGAATAATTTCAGCCTTGCCGCCGGCCGCTTTCTGAATAAAGTCGGGTGTAAGGTCCGGGCCCGGCATTGTTCCCTGGAGGTCGATCATATTAAAGGCAAGAGACCGCCGAAGATCCATCATCAGGATGTCTCTGACAGCCTTTGCCTCATTTTCAGATCCGGGGTCGGCCTGAAATCCAAGCGTTCCCAATTGAATCCGAGGCGTTTCCAGCTTTTCAATTTCAATCTGCAGGTCGGACGCCGATGCGGGTTCGAGAAGCGGCAACAGGCAGACAATCATAAAGACAACCCCTTTTAACCAGCGTCCGGACATCAAACCATTCAAAATCATGACCCTTTATTTTGCCTGAAACTGCAGGTAATTTCCAGAGAGGAATTTGGGTAATCAGACGGCAGAGGACCAAAAGTCCTCGCCTCCATAACCGCCCGAATGGCCGCCCGGTCAAAATTGGGATCTCCGGAGCTTTTAATCACCTGGGGCATTCTTTTGATGATCCCGTCTTTGGGAAGAATAAAAGAGACCGCTACCTCCTTGTTGACGCCGTTAAAAGTTTCCGGATTCCAGAAGTATTCCACTTTCTTTTTAACCCGGTCGGCATAGTCCGGATCAAGTTGAGAAACCGGCGCCATTTCAATTGCGGGCGGAGG
>DATNMI010000424.1:0-2740 GCA_035602375.1 Nitrospiria bacterium
TCCGTTTTTTTCTCCGAAACGGATCCCGCGACTTTAATTGCGGCGTCCGGATAATCTGCCGAATCGTTATTAAAAGTGCCGGCATCAACAGCATCGATTTGCTTGTTTTTAAGGATATCCAGAATCTGCCGTTTTGTGTCAAATCCGGCGTGGTCCGATCCAACGGACACCTTCATAGTCTTCAATCCCGTGCCCGTGAAAAACCTCTTTCCGTTTAATTTAAATAAAAAACCAGTAGAATCAATATCTTATGGAACATTTCCCTTCACCGGAAGGGGACAGATTCCGTTTTATATAGGGGGGGATGGTAGCCCACTCCCTTTGAGGAGTCAAGCCCAAAATAGCCTCAAAATCGCGGGCGCCAGAGCTATTTTTTGGGATTCTTTTCCCAGTCCGATAAAAACTTTTTCAAGCCGGCGTCGGTCAGCGGATGCTTCGTCAACTGCATGATGACCTGAAATGGAATTGTGGCCACATGAGCCCCCATGATGGCGGCATCCACGATGTGGATCGGGTTTCTGATGCTGGCCACCAGAACCTCGGTTCCAAAATCATAATTTCCGAAAATGGTCACGATCTGCTGGATCAGTTCCATGCCCACCTGTCCGACATCGTCGAGCCTTCCGACGAACGGGCTCACGTAGGCGGCGCCGGCCTTGGCCGCCAGGAGCGCCTGAACGGGAGAGAAGATCAGGGTGACATTGACCGGAATCTCTTCGTGGCTCAGCGTCTTGATGGCTTTTAATCCTTCCGACGTCATCGGAATCTTGACGACCACATTGGGATGTAATTTTGCCAGGGCCCGTCCCTCGCGGATCATTTCGGGGGCTTCGAGGGCCAGAACCTCGGCGCTGACCGGGCCGTTCACAATCGCGCAGATTTCGCGAATTGCCTGGTTCATTTCCATGCCTTCTTTGGCCAGAAGCGACGGATTGGTTGTTACCCCGTCAATGACCCCAAGGTCGTTCGCCTCTTTGATCTCTTTCAGGTTTGCCGTATCGATAAAAAATTTCATTGAAATCCCCTTTCCCGTTTTAATTCCGTTTTGCCATTGCCGGATCCGATAAGCCTGATGCCCGGCCGATATTGACCAAACTTGTTTCCCGCGCATTCCGTTCCATTACCTCTCCCGCTGAAATAGATTCGGCAAGAATCTGAACGGTATGGCGGACATCCACTTTTCCCCGGCCGGACTGATGGAGGGCATCCGTAAGATGGAGGGAACAGCCGGGACAGCCGGTCACGACCCGTTCCGCGCCATTTTCTTCAATACGCCGCACTTTGACTTCCGCGACCTTCATGGAAAGGTCATAGTGTTTCAAAGAAAAAATTCCGCCAAACCCGCAACACCGGTCGGCGTCTTTCATTTCCGAGAACTCTAATCCGGGAACCGTTCGGAGAATTTTCCGGGGAGACTCTGAAACCCCCAGCCCACGCTTGAGATGACAGGGGTCATGCCAGGTTACTTTCCCGGAGAGCGGGCCGAGCCCTTCCCCAAAATGAGGCACCCGCCGGTCGAGAAACTCATGGATGTCCCAGACCCTTTCCGCAAATGCCGCGGCCCTCGCCGGCTGGCCGGTCAACAAGAGCGGATATTCCTTTTTGAAGGTGTAGGCGCAGGAGGCGCAGGAAACGATCACCGCCTCTGCGTCGAACGATTCCAGCATCCGGATATTTTTATCCGCCAGACGCGCCGCGGTCTCTCTCTCCCCCATTGAAATCAGCGGAATTCCGCAACAGAGCTGTTCGGAAGGGAGAATCACCTCAAATCCGTAATGCCTCAGCACTTTCAGCGTCGCCTGGCCGATGTCGGTCTCCGAAAAATTAATGACGCATCCCGGGAAAAAGACGACTCGTCTTCCTTGCTTCGGCACTTTCCCCGCCTGCTTCTCCTGGCGCTCAATCATTTTGAAAAAGGGGACCGGTGCCACGGCGGGAAGTTTCCGTTTCCGTCCATTCCAGATAAAAGGAAAGTACCGCCCCGGAAACCGGTCAGGGTCCACCTTTTCATAGACGGCCCTACGCAAGAAATCGAGAAATCTCAAAACCGGGTAAAGCGGCCGGCCCCAGAAAACGCCCAGGGCGATCCACCGGTTCATCAGGCCCATCGCTCTGAAAAAGGCCAGTTTTTCTTTCGCCGCGTTAAAAAGAATATCGATGGCGATTCCCCGGGGGCAAACGGATACGCAGGCCTTGCAATCAATGCAGGAGGTCAGGCGGTCTGTCAGCCCCGATGTTGCCTTGAGCCGGTTGCCGAGCAGGGCGCCTGCCAGATGAACTCTACCACGGGGGCCAAACGACTCCATCCGCTCCGCATCATAAGTCGGACAGACCGGAAGACAGGCGCCGCATTTCACACAGGCGTCATATTCATTGACCCAGGCCGGGGAAGAGGCCAATTCCATCAGCGCCATCAGGACCTCCCTTTTTTATCGGTAACAGTGATTTCTTTTATCTTTTCCGGAAGCCCTTCGGCCAGCGGATGCCCGCGATGGGTCTGGACTAACCGCTCCCAAGCCGTTTTCGCCCCCGGACGGTCCCCCTTGTCGTTTAAGAGAACAACTCCGAGGTTATAAAGACCTTCGGGATGATCGGGGGTCAGAAGAAGCGTGGTCCGGAGCTCTGAAATGGCCAGATCAGTCTCTCCGAGATGCCGGTAACAGGAGGCGAGATCGGTCCTCACCTGGGGATTTTTGGGGTCGATGGCGAGGGCCCGGATATAAAAGTCGCGGGCCGGCTC
>DATNMI010000429.1:0-1154 GCA_035602375.1 Nitrospiria bacterium
CCCGTTTGTATTCAAACTTGTCGACCGCCTTCATCAAACCGATATTCCCTTCCTGGATGAGGTCCAGGAATTGAAGGCCGCGGTTTGTATATTTCTTGGCAATGCTGACCACCAGCCGGAGGTTGGCTTCAACAAGTTCGCTCTTGGAGAGTTTTACCCGATGTTCGCTGAGATCCAGGGTGTGGACATTTTCCTTCAGCTCTTCCACCGAAACGGCGCTCTGATCTTCAACCTTTTTAAGGTTTTTACGGGCGTTCCGATAATGTTTTTCAAGGTCTTCCAGTATTTCAATCGAAAGACCGGTCTTTTTCTCAACCGCCTTGACGCTCCGTTTGTCCCCGCGCAATTTCTTAAAGAGATCATTAAGCGCCTCTTCGGTCAGCGAGCCGGTTCTCCGGCGGCAGGCGGATATCTCCCGTTCAGAGTGGTGGATCAGTTTGGCCATTTCCCGCATCTGGCCCACAATGGCGTCGATGACGCGGTGATTAAACACAATGGTCGCGACTCTGTCCGCGATTTTGTAACGGTGCTCCTTAATCTGTTGTTTCAGCTTCTTTTTCTGCGGAGAATTCTCACCCAGCCGCTTAATCTTCGCGCTCAATTCGATCAGCGTCTTGTAAAAGGGCTTCAACTGGCCGATCTGGGCAATCGTTTTGGTCTTTAAATCCTCATAGTCCTGTTCCGAAGCCTCTTCGTCATCGGAATCTTCCTCGGTGGCCACGGTAATCACTTCAAGAATGCTGAGTTCATTCTCCCTTAACCGGTCCGCAAGGGAAAAAATCTCCTTAAGCGTGAAAGGCATGCCGAAAACGACGGAGGCGACATCTTTCTTGCCCACCTCGATCCGCTTAGCGATCTCGATCTCCTTTTCCCGAGTCAGAAGCGGCACGCTCCCGATTTCCCTCAGGTAAAGGCGCACGGGATCATCAGTCCGGCTCAAAGTCCCCGGCGTCAGATCGATTTCCTTATCTTTTTCCTCATCGACTTCGACAAACTCCTCTTCGAATTCCTCCAGTTCCTCAGCTTCCTCCTCCGGCTCTGCGCCGGTGCGCTGGAACCGTCCTTCTTCGGAAGAATCAATCACTTCAATGTCCATTTCGCCGAACATAACCATGATGTTGTCAAGCTGTTCCGAAGAAACGATATCGGCGGGG
>DATNMI010000433.1:0-2722 GCA_035602375.1 Nitrospiria bacterium
GTTATTTTGAAGGTGCAGAAACCGGTGATGAACAGCCGCCTTAACCGGCACGAGACAGACCTGTTAATGGAAGGATCCGTTCTTATTGCGCTTCTCTCTCCTCTTTATAATCCTGATTTGATTAAAAACCTCTCTGCCCGGAAGATTTCAGCGTTTTCCATGGATGCCATTCCCAGGACGACCCTGGCGCAAAGCATGGATGTGTTAAGCTCGATGGCGATGATTGCAGGTTACAAGGCTGTCCTGACGGGAGCGAACGCGATCGGCAAATTCTTTCCGATGTTCATGACGGCCGCCGGCACGATTGCTCCCGCGAAGGTGCTGGTGATCGGAGCCGGTGTTGCCGGCCTTCAGGCCTGCGCCACTGCGAAACGGTTGGGCGGTGTTGTGGAGGTCTTTGATACCCGCCCTGCCGCTAGAGAACAGGCGGAAAGTCTTGGCGTCAAAAGTATCGCGCTTGAGGTTGGCCATGATGAGGCCGAAACCAAGGGGGGATATGCCAAAGAGCTATCTGAGGATTTCTACAAAAAAGAGGTGGAATTGATTAGAAAGCACGCAATTGCCGCCGATGTGGTGATTACCACCGCCCAGATTTATGGCAAGAAAGCGCCTGTTCTTATTCCGGAAGCGACGGTCAAGGAGATGAAAAAAGGGTCCTGTATCGTCGATCTGGCGGTAGAGCAGGGGGGCAACTGCGAATTGACCGAAGCTGGAAGAGAAGTTGTCAAGCATGGGGTCATTATAAACGGATTTACCAATGTTCCCAGCTCGCTTCCGGTTCATGCCAGTCAGATGTACTCCCGGAATATCGAGAAATTTATTTTTCACCTGATCAACGAAAAAGAAAAAACATTTAAATTTGATTTGAATGATGAAATTACCAGGGGAGCGCTGATTACCTATAAGGGTGAAATTGTTCAAAAGTAAGATTGGTAAATAGGGAAAAGCAGGAAACGAAAGGAATAAAAGTTATGTTATCAAATTTGATGGTGGATATCTATGTGCTGATGCTGGCCGGATTTATCGGGTTTGAGTTGATCCGCAAGGTTCCCCCCACCCTCCATACGCCGCTGATGTCCGGAACCAACGCCATTACCGGAATTTCTCTGGTGGGCGCCCTGGTTGCCGCGGGCCACAAAGGCGGCAGTCTGGCGACGATTCTCGGACTGCTGGCTGTGATTTCCGCGTCCATTAACGTGGTCGGCGGGTTCATGCTGACCGACCGCATGTTGAAAATGTTTAAAAAGAAGGACAAGTAAGTTCTATGGAAAATCACCTGATTGATATTGTCTATCTGCTCTCTTCTGTCCTCGTGATCCTTGGGCTTAAAAAGCTCAACTCTCCTGACACCGCAAGGATGGGGAATATTTTTTCGTCGATCGCTATTTTAATGGCGGTAGCGGTAACCCTGCTTAACAGGGAAATTGTCCAGTTCCATACCATTATCATCGGCGCGCTGATCGGGGGGGCAATTGGCGCCGTCTTTGCCAAGACGATCAAAATGACCGAGATGCCAGAAATGGTGGCGATGCTCAATGGATTCGGGAGCATCTCTTCCGCGTTAATCGGCATTACCGAGTTTTATAGAACCTACCCGAATCCCGACGGTTTCTCGATGACCGCGATCGTTCTTTCCGCCATTGTGGGGGCGAGTACCTTTTCCGGAAGCATCATCGCTTACGCGAAACTCCATGAGATGATGTCGGGCAAGCCGATCCTTTATAAATTTCAAAATCCGCTCAATCTTTTAATTTTTCTGGCCATTGTCGGGCTTTCCATTTATCTCCCCTACCGGCCTGAAAGCAACATGACCTTTATCCTGATTAACATCCTCTCTCTGATTATCGGAATCACTCTCGTTCTTCCGATCGGGGGAGCCGACATGCCGGTGGTGATCGCGCTTCATAACTCCTATTCGGGCGTTGCCGTTCTGGTGACCGGTTTCTTGTTCAGCAACAATGTGCTGATCATTGTCGGATCGCTCGTTGGTTCGTCCGGAATGATTTTGACCTATATCATGTGCAAAGGGATGAACCGCTCGGTGCTAAATGTGATGTTCGGAGCGGTCGCCCAGCAGGCGAAAGCGGGCGCGTCAGGAGGCGGAAAGAGGGGCTTGATCAGGGAATTTTCCATTGAAGACGCGGTGACTGTTTTGCAGAACAGCCAGTCTTTGATCATTGTTCCGGGTTATGGGCTGGCGGCGGCACAGGCCCAGCACGCTGTCCGGGAGCTGGGGGATCTTCTGGAGGAGAGAGGCGTCTCGGTCAAATACGCGATCCATCCGGTTGCGGGCCGTATGCCGGGGCATATGAATGTGCTTCTGGCGGAAGCCAATGTTCCTTATCCCCAGCTCTACGACATGGATGACATCAACGACGAATTTAAGAAGACGGATGTCGCCCTGGTGATCGGAGCCAACGATGTCGTGAATCCCGCGGCCAAGAACTCTCCGGAGAGCCCCATTTACGGCATGCCGATCCTCGATGTGGAGAGCACCAAAACAGTCATTGTTCTCAAGCGGAGCATGAACCCCGGTTTTGCCGGGATTGAAAATGAGCTGTTTGAACGTCCAAATACAGTAATGGTCTTTGGAGACGCGAAAAAGACGGTCAATGAGTTCATCAAAGGAATGAAGGATTAAAACGAAGCATTTAAAGAGAGATGGAGACAACTGAAATGAAAGTCATTTTAAAGGAAGACATTGAAAATCTTGGAAAGATGG
>DATNMI010000437.1:0-1909 GCA_035602375.1 Nitrospiria bacterium
GGTTGTAATGGTGTGCATCTGCTTCAATTGAGAACCCGCCAACACACGTTGAGGTTCCTCAAAACAATCTTCCGATGAGGACGTAGTCGTTTGCGCTTTGTTCTTGTCATCTTTCTTGCTTTCTGTTTCCCGCAAGACTTCCAACCTCTGTGCTGATATTCGCTCTCTTCCTCGGTCCAAAATAGGCTCACCTATTATAGATCCTACGGACATTCGGGTTGCTCTGACGCCGCGGACAATAGACATTCCCATTGTGTTTGCCACGGGAATTCCCTATATGGGGCTATATGGGCAGTGGGAACTGGAGGTTCGGAAGGTATTCCATCACCCTCTTTCCACCGGGAGTTTACTCACGGTTGCACCGTGCTCAGGATTGGACAAATCAACAGCGCTCATTGCTACTGTTGTTTGTTGAATCCTGTTTTTAGAATTCCAGTTCCACTTAGGAAATCTAAAAGCTCCACTCCCTTCTCACTGCATTGTCGACCATGATGCTCATTGCACATGGAGCTAGTTTGCCATCCACATGAACAAGTTGGAGACAGTTGGCGGATTTAATTCGCAACTCGCCGGCAATTTCGATGGCCCCATTTCTCGCGAAAGCTGGTCATTCATTGCAAGTTCCCGGCAAGTCAGGAATCTTGGCAGACCACGACAAGCGCCGTCGTCTCATCTTCCAATGCGATTGCATCCTGCCGAATTTCCGCAAGCTAGAAATTCTCAACCCAACCTTCCAACATTTATCACAGGACGGTGTCAAACAAACGCTGACACCCAAGCCCCTCAGAATCTGACCAACCACCGGTGAGAACAAACCTGGAATTTGGGAATTGTCCGGAAGAAATTCCAATCAAACTTCTACCACTTCTTTTAGCGCAAGACATAAATAATTTATGTCTGATCGCCAAAATCGCGATGATAAATAAAACATCCGCACCTGTCTGAAAGTGGTGAACACTTTCCTAAAAGCCATGCGCCAAATTGTGAGAGCAAATAAATTGCTCCAACCGCCAATTCCTGGACCCGCCAGAAATCGTCCCAAAGTTCCAAACCTGGGATTCCAACATTTGTCTGGAATCGGCCCAGACCCCGAATTCTGGCAATCGGCCAGAATCCGGGAATTGCGGGAAACCGCGTATTTCCTGGAATTGTCCAATTCCTGGGAAATGCCAAAAAACACGAAATCGGGGAATTCGTCGAATTCTGCCAAAACCGAGAAAACCGGGAAATCGGCCGATTTCCGGGAAATGCACAAATCGAGGGCTATCCCGGATTCTGGGGTCCCGGACCCCAGAATCCAGCCTCCCCGGCCGGGGACCCCAGAATTGCCCTCCCGGACCCAGGAATTGCCCTGTTTGGGGGGGGTACCCCCCAGAATTGGCCTGGAGTAAGGGGAAATACGCTGTTTTTTGCTGTTTTTTGCTGAATTCGACCGAATTCCGGGAATTTCCCGTTGGAGGACCCCAAAAACGTGTTTTTCGGTACCCCGGGAGTAAGGGGAATTTCGTGGTTTCCGGGACCCCGAAATCGGCCAAACCGGGCAATCGGCACAAACCGGGCCAAACCGGCCCCAGACCCCCAATTCTGGTCCCCGGCCGGGGAGGGCCAATTTCTCCCTTTCTGGCAGTTACCAGGGGTGGCTGGTAACTAAACAATATATTATTCCGGACTTTTTGGTGCGTTTTCGTGCATTCCTCCCATAGGGGTATGCCCGATCCTGAAACGTGTGCCGAGCGCTGTTTTCCGTCGGTGAGGAGGTTTTTGCGGTCCCTACACAAGTCTGCATAGGGCGCCAAATACTAAGGGGAATTTCACACCGAAATACCCCCGTTTGGACCGAATTCTGCCTCGCCACGAGGGAAATCGGCCTTCCCGCGAGGGGAAAATTGACCGATTTGCCAAAAAGCAC
>DATNMI010000444.1:0-3192 GCA_035602375.1 Nitrospiria bacterium
ATGGTAGGGGCCGTCTGTCTGCTCAATGTGATGAGGGTCAGACTGAGCGGTCATCTGGCTGGAATCAAACCGGAAAGCGGTGGACTGCAGTTGAAGAGTTTGGCTGGAAGTGGCGGTCTGGGCCGCCTCCGCCGGTAAATAAGTGAAAAGTGAAAAGTGAAAAGTGAAAATCAGAAAAGCAAGGAACAAGACGCCCTCTCTCTTTTTCTCTTTGCCTTTGATATTTAACTTTTCAAATTTCACTCTTTTATCCACCTTTTACTTTTTACCATTGACCTTTCACTAACTTCTTACTTTTTACCTTTTACTGTTTTTTTTTATCCGCCGATGCTGATCATCGACTTGAGCGTTTTTTCTTCGGCAAACTGCTCCAGCATATGCCCTTCGGGCTTAATCTGGAGGGCCTGGTCAAAAAGGTCGTCCAGCTCTTCATCGGAACAGTTTCTTCTCAAAGCTTCCCGAAAGTTGACCTCGATATCTGAAAACAGGCAGGGCCGGATCGAGCCGTCAGCCGTCAGCCTGACCCGGTTGCAGGTATCGCAGAAATGGTCGCTGATGGCATGAATAAACCCGACCACCCCCTTGGCGCCGGGCAGCCGGAAATTATAGGCCGGGCCGGAAGTTCCTTCGTTGCCCCCTTTATCTTCAAGGTTTTGCTCCAGCTTGCCGAATTCCGCCTCAATTCTTTTCATCACGTCGTCCATCGGCATATATTTTAACTTCCAGTCGTCATAATCGCCGCAGGGCATATATTCAATAAACCGGACATGGATGTTTCTGTTCAGGGTCATTTTCACAAAATCAATGACTTCGTCGTCGTTACACCCCTTTTGCAAAACCATGTTGATCTTGATCGGGTTAAATCCCGCCCGTTCGGCCTCTTCAATCCCTTCCCAGACCTTCCGGAAACAGTTTCCCCTGGTCACTTCCTCAAACCGTTTGGGATGGAGGGAATCGAGGCTGATGTTCAGCCTCCGGAGACCCGCTTTATAGAGGGGTTCCGCCATCGACTTTAAAAGGACGGCGTTCGTGGTCATAGCCAGATCTTTCAGACCTTTTTCCTTGAGCGCGGCCACTTTTGCGACAAATTCAACGATTCCGCTACGGACAAGCGGTTCGCCCCCGGTCAGCCGGATCTTTTTCAGACCCCGGAGAACCGCTCTTTCAATAATTCTATAGAATTCATCAAAGGAGAGGATGTGGTCCTGTTTCATCCAGTTGACGCCGTAAGCAGGCATACAATAGGTACATCGAAGATTACAGCGGTCGGTCACCGAAACCCGCATGTAATTTACTGACCTGTTAAAACTATCAACTAAAGGGAGCGGAAGACTCATTTGACAGGACCTCCTTCATGGCGGTTGTTGAATGGTAAATTAAAATCAGTGGAGCCAGTTTAATAATTCTTGATTTTTTGCAATTTAAGTCTAACGCCCCGCCGGATTTCTTTCATCTGAATCTGGTTCCGGCTTCCTGGGGCAGATTTTCTTAGACGCCTGTTTATTTTGCAAATTAGGTACCAAAAAATGTCAATTGTAAAAAATCGAGATATAATTTATAAGTATTTGATTTTATTAATTATTGTGTTTAGTTGCCTTAATGTAAAAGCACGTTATTTCATTAAGGCATTGCAGGAATGGATTTTTGACTCAAAATGAGGGGATCAAATGGAAAAGATGTTCTCAAAAAAGAGGAAAAAATTTACCTAAATCTCTCCATCCACCATCCCTTTTCTCTATCGAGAAAAGGGATGGTGCAAACAATTCCAATTTTTTTACTGCACCTGGAGGGTTCCTGTCGTGGCCAGACCGTTATTGGATTCATTTGATTCTACTACCGAATTCAGATAATCGGCGTAGGCCCCCAAATAATAGGTTCCCGGTGAGACGGTTGTCGGTATCGCCATTGTGACCGTTCCGCTGAAGGAACCCCCCGGGTTTAGGCCATTGGCTACCCTTGCGTAGGACAACAATTTATCCCCCGTCGTAATATTCCTATCCGTCGAGAGGTACAGCCCGATCATAAACGTCGCGGCTCCCCCAGCCCCCTGATTTTTAACCGTATAAGAGACCGATACCGCCCCTCCCCGGACGACCGAGGTGGAGGTCGTACTGATGGCGGTTACGATCAGATCCGGGGGTGGGAGGGTAATGACCCCGGTCGTGTTGGTATAGGTGTTGTTTGTCTTATTCGACTCCCGAATCGAGTTTGAATAATCGGCCACCGCTTGAATATTATAGGTCCCCCCGACAATAGTGGTCGGAATTTTTACGGTTGACGTGCCGGTCGATGAGCTCCCGACGGCCAGACCGGAGACGGTCCTCGATCCAAGGAAGGTATATTTCCCCCCTGTGACCGGATAGAGATAAAGGCCAACAGTAAATGTCCCTGCCGAGGCGCTCCCCTGATTGGTCACCGTATCGGTTACGGTGATGCCGGCCCCAGGCAATTGCCCTGTCCCTATTGCAGGACTAATCACATTGGTTTCGACCAGGTCAACCACAATCAGATGGGCTGTCCCGGATGTCGACGCGATGTTGTTGTCCTCATTGTTCTCCGCAATCTGCTGGTTGACGTCCGCGCTGGCCAAAACGTAATAATCTCCCAACGCCACTGATGTCGGAACTGTAAACGGAACATTTAGCGCCAGGCTTGCTCCGGCGTTCAGGCTCCCCACCGTCTGGCTTCCAATAGAAATGGCGGTAGCCGGGTTATAAATATTGGTGGGAGATAAATAGTATTGGATCACAAAACTTCCCGCGGGGCTCCCTCCGATATTTTTAACCGCACCTGTTATCGTGATATTCGGCGACATCGACAGGTTAACCGGCGAAGTCGCAGAAAGGAAGGTAAACATAAGATCGGGGGCCGAAAGGACCACTGGCGTTCCTCCCGGAACGTGGATCACCGAAGGAGAGGCCGCGATCATGGAGGGGACCCCGGGAACGGTGATCCCCGCTATCACACCGAGATTCGTCATATCGACATTGGTAATGGTGGTTGAATTACCGGACAAATACCCTTTGGCACTGTCCCCGGTGATTGCGATTGATGAAATGATACCACCGACGTTCTGCCCTGAGTTCATCGTCTGTGTGAGGAGGCTGGTATCATAGAGATAGAGGATATTCCAACAGGATGCCGCAAGCGCTGATCCATCCGGTGTCACTCCCATGTCCATGACGTAACATT
>DATNMI010000463.1:0-1244 GCA_035602375.1 Nitrospiria bacterium
CCGCGCAACCAGGGGCATGACTTCCTCCACCGACCAATTCTGCCCGAAATGCGTGCATACACCGATACGCTCGTCTCGGCCGATCCCTTGAGGCGTCGCCTCCGTGCATACGCCTGTCGTAATGACGAACAGAAAACTAGACCCGAGAACCAGCGCCCGGACAAAATTGGCGACCGCTCTTTTCACTTCAATAATACTCTGAGACAACCTTTGCTAGCACTCGCTAGTGAAAAAGCTGGGGCGAGCATTACTTAGGTCGCGTCCCTATTCCAGAGAGGCGGAGGTTGCACAGATATTTCCGCCACTACCGGAGTCCGGGCGGTTCTAAAAGTCTTCTTCTCCTGGCCCTGCTGATCAAGTCGCCAGTAGGCCAAGCCCAGAAACATCCATGTCGTGGGTAAAAAAAGTTCCGATACATTAATGTAGAATAAGAACAAAAGCGTGGCGACTGCTACTTTGAGAGGGAGACCTTCATTGTCGGAGCGTAACCATATAGCTGGCTTGAGAAAGGCGTACAAGAAAACCGCCATGCCAATCCAGCCGGTGTTAATCAGAACGTTATTAAAAACGCTTCCATAAAAGTAGCCAAAACCTATCCCGAAAAGACGGTTCATGAAGGTAAATGTTTGTACGCTCTCCTTCATCGCCTGGATGGTTTCCTGATGGATTACGCCGGAGTCGTTGGCGGCGTTCACCTTGTCGGTGAACATGGAGTCAAAGGTTTCTGGGTAGACGTAATAAAGGGTGGCAACCGCTCCGGCGAACAAAAGAATAATCACCGCAATGGAGAGGTTTAATTTTCTTTGGAAGAGACAATAGATCATCAAGGCAAAAGGGAAGGCAATATAGGACGAGGTAGAGGTGGAAAAAACAAGACAAAACAGAAGCGCGGCCGAGAGCCATTTCCGCTTGTTTTGCACAGCGAGAAAGAGATAAGGAATCACCGCGGCCGAGAAAAAGGAAGGCTCTCCAAAGGTGGATTTTATCCGTAGCAAGTTGAAAGGCCCTATCTGGATTGCCTGCGACCAGCTTCCGGTGTGCATTTCCTCTCCATAGGTTCGATTGGCAAGAAAATCCCCTGGCTGCTGGAAGATTAAAAAGTAAAGCCATTCATAGATCCCGTAGATCGCCAGAAACCATCCTCCCCACAGGACATAACGCATCCACTCCGCGCGAAAGAAGAAGCGAAAGAACAAGGCGATGCAAAGACAGGCGGCCAGATAGAGACTCTGCGTATAAAGCAC
>DATNMI010000002.1:0-9602 GCA_035602375.1 Nitrospiria bacterium
CATGGTTTATCGGGTATAACCCCAGGATCGTCGTCGGCGTCTGGGTCGGTTTTGATGATCGCCGTTCCCTGGGAGACCGTGAAGCAGGAGCGTCTGCGGCGCTTCCGATCTGGATCTCTTTTATGAGAGAGGCCTTCAATACGATTCCTGATCAGACGTTTCCTATCCCTGAAAAAATCGTCTATGCCAAAGTCGACCCTAAAACCGGACTGTTAAGCAGCGGGAGCTCGACAGACTCGGTGACTGAACCATTTATCAAAGGCTCTGAACCAAAAACCTTTTCCCGTAGGACATCCGCTCCATCTGATTTTTCCAATATAGATCAATAAAATATTTTCTTTTCATTTAATCTGATTTAATTTTAAACGGATTTAAAAAACAATTGTTTTCAAGTACTTACAAGCTATGTTCAAAAATCGACAAAAATAATAAACATAATTATATCAATGTGTTATAAAAAGTGAAATGATTAAAATCAAGAGACCTCTTACCCGCAAAAGCATTAAAAACCCCTTGAAAAAACAAAGAAAATGCATTATGATACCCTTAATTAAAATTTTGAACATTCCAATGTATTAAGCCAACGAAACAGAGAAAAAGGAGGATTAGGTTTGAGTTTAGCAAAGTCGTGGACTGTCTCCCTCCCTACGAAATTGATCAAGGAAGCAGAAAAAACCGCCAAAGAATCGAACATTACCAAAAGCGATCTGGCCAAAGAGGCGCTTGGACAGTATCTGGAATCGCAACAGTGGAAAAAGCTCCAGCAGGAGGCTGCTCAAAAAGCAAGAGAACTCTCCATTTACTCTGAAGAAGAGCTTGAGCGGGCCGTGCATGAGAGCAGAAAATAAGACTCCGAGGATCGTCCTCGACACAGGGGTGTTGCTTTCAGCGCTTCTGTTCCCCGGGGGCAACGCGGGTCAGATTCTTCAAAAAATTCAAAGAGGTGAATTAGCCCTGGTCACCTCTTCTTTTATTTTGGCCGAATTCAAGAAAGTTCTGAAACAAAAAGCCAAATATAAAAATGACGGCGTCGAGGAGGTCGCCAAAAGGCTCGTCAAACTCTCGAAGGTCGTCACGCCGCATCATCGGGTTAAGGTTTTTACCGAAGGCAAGAAAGAAACGAACCGGATTCTGGAGTGCGGTGTTGAAGGAAAGGCCGGATTTATTATCACCATGGATTCCAAACAGCTCCAGCCCCTGAAAAAACATGAGGGAATCTGGATTCTAAGTCCAGCCGTTTTTTTAAGAACTAAAATATATACGGTCTCTTAATCGTTCCAGGCCCTCCTTTTTCCCCCGAAAAATCAGATAGCATTTGACTCTCCATATCCTAATCGGATATATTTTCATAATTCAATGATTTCTTAAGGAATTTAGGTCTTTTTTTATGAAAACACAGATCGGCATTAATGGATTTGGCAGAATCGGAAGGCTCTTTTTCCGTGCTTCCCTCAAAGAACCACGTTACGAAGTGGCCGCAATCAATGATGTGTCGGACCCCCGGACGCTTGCTTTCCTCCTCAAGCATGATTCCGTTCATGGCCGTTTTGACGCGGACATTGAGGCCGGGGAAAACGCCCTGATCGTCAACGGAAGAAAGGTACGCGTCTACAACGAAAAATTCCCGGAAAACATCCCCTGGAAAGAAAACCGGATTTCTCTTGTTGTGGAGGCTTCCGGAAGATTTACCGACCGCGACGCGGCTGAAAAACACATCCGGGACACTGTCCGGAAAGTCATTATTTCCGCTCCCGCGAAAAAACCGGATCTGACGGTTGTGATGGGAATTAACGAGATCAACCTTACCGACGCCCACCGGTTGATCTCCAATGCCTCCTGTACCACCAACTGTCTGGCGCCTCTCATTAAGGTTTTAATGCCGCTTGGCATCCGGCAGGGATCAATGACCACCATTCATTCCTATACCAATGACCAGCGCATACTCGATTCCCCGCACAAAGACCTCCGGCGAGCCAGAACAGCCGGGATTTCAATGATTCCTACCTCTACGGGGGCCGCGAAAGCCATTGGGGAGGTCATTCCTGAAGTTCAGGGCAAACTGGAAGGGATGGCCATACGGGTTCCCACGCCAAACGTCTCGCTCGTTGACCTCGTGATCGAAGTGGAAAAGGATACCTCGGAAACCGAAGTAAACCGCATGTTCAAAGAAGCCGCAAATGGTTCGCTCAAAGGAATTCTTGAATATACCGAAGAACCGGTGGTCTCCGTCGATATGAATGGCAACCCGCATTCCTCGATCCTGGACTCTTCCTTGACGCGGGTCATCAACAAGAGAATGGTAAAAGTGATCTCCTGGTACGATAACGAATGGGGGTTTTCCTGCAGGCTGAAAGACCTTCTGAACTTCATGATTGAAAAAAAATTCCTTTAGGGGCCTAAGTCGCCTGCTCCGGGATTTTCGATCCAGGGATATTCCACGATGAACATGAACAAAGTGACAATTGAAGATATTCCTCTCAAGGGAAAGCGGGTCATTATCCGCGCGGACTTTAATGTTCCCCTCGACTCTAATCTGAATATTACGGACGACACCCGTATTCGTTCCACCCTCCCCACGATCAATTATGCCATCGACGAGGGGGCCAAAGTGATCATCTGTTCCCATCTGGGCCGCCCGAAAGGAAGGCCGGACCCGAATTGCAGTCTGGCCACGGTGGCCAAGCGACTTTCAAGACTCCTCGACAAGAAAGTCGATTTTATTTCAGACTGCATAGGCCGGGAGGTGGAGGAGCGGGTCTCCCGGATGGAAGCGGGGGACGTCCTTCTTCTTGAAAACCTCCGGTTCCACTCCGGAGAAGAATCCAACGACGAGCGTTTTGCCAAATCGCTCGCCTCTCTTGGAGATGTTTATATCAATGATGCTTTTGGCGCCGTTCACAGAAGTCATGCCTCCATTACCGGAATTACCCGCTTTATTTCAAGCTGCGCCTCCGGATTTCTTTTAAAAAAAGAGATTGAATACCTGGAAGGCGCCGTGGCCAACCCGCCCCGTCCTTTTGTTTCGATCCTGGGGGGCGCAAAAGTATCCGGTAAAATCGGCGTGATCGACAACCTCGGGAAAAAAGTGGACAAGGTCATTATCGGAGGGGGAATGGCATTTACCTTCCTGAAGGCCATGGGGTTAGAAGTTGGAAACTCCCTGGTCGAAAACGACATTCTGGAATCGGCCCTTGAAATCAAAAACCACGCCATTGAAAAGGGAATCAAGTTCTATCTACCGGTCGACTGCGTCGTCGCGACCAGCAGGGAGCCCGGCGCGGAAAGCAAAATCGTTCCCGTGCAGGAGATCCCGAAAAACTGGATGGCGCTGGATATCGGTCCGGCCTCGGTGAGGCTCTTTTCGGAAGCGTTGGCAAACGCGAAAACTATTCTCTGGAACGGACCAATGGGCGTTTTTGAAATAGACGCCTACAGCCGCGGCACGTTCGCTATTGCGCATGCGGTGGCAAATGCTTACGCCCTCAGCATTGTCGGGGGGGGAGACACGGCCCTGGCTGTCTATCGCGCCGGGGAATCAGAAAACATGTCGTTCATTTCAACGGGAGGGGGCGCGGCGCTTCAGCTCCTGGAAGGTAAATCCCTACCGGGACTGGCCGCGCTTCCCAACAGGAAAGACTGAACGGAAAATCAAGGAGTTTTGCGTGAAAAAACCGCTGGTAATCGGCAACCTCAAAATGAATATGTCCATCCGCGACGGCCTGGAATATGTGAAGCGATTCATTCCGTTTCTGGACAACGTCAAAGAGCCGGAAGTGGTTCTGGCCCCCCCCTTTACCGTCATTCATGCGCTCTCCCAGGCGATCGGAGGAAAGAACCTTCAACTGGCGGCCCAGAATATGCACTGGGAAGAAGAGGGGGCTTACACGGGTGAAATTTCTCCTCTCCTGATTAAGGAAGCCGGCTGTGAATGGGTCATTCTCGGGCATTCTGAACGGCGGCAATATTTTGGCGAGACCTACACCCAGGTCAGAAGGAAACTAGAATCGGCGTTCAAACACAAGATCAACCCGGTCGTCTGCTTCGGGGAAACCCTCGCTGTCAGGCGGGCGGGCCGGACCTTTCAAATGGTTGAGGACCAGATTGATGAAACCCTGAAAGGGCTCAAGCCCAAGCAGGTCGCGGTAACCGTTCTGGCCTATGAGCCGATCTGGGCCATCGGAACCGGAAAAACCGCGACGCCGTGGCAGGCGAATGAGGTGCACCAGTTCATCAGGAACAAAATTGAAACCCTTTTTGGAAAACCGACCGCTGCAGATATCCGGATTCTGTACGGAGGGAGCGTTAATCCTGAAAATTGCGAAGCGTTGATTCACGAGGACGAAATCGACGGGTTCCTCGTCGGGGGTTCCAGCCAGAAAGAAGAGTCGTTTCAGAAAATCATTTCCGTTGTGGAAGAAGAATGGAAAATCAAACGGGCCAAAAAGGCGAAGGTCCGTGGAAAATAACCAAAAAAGAAAGAGAGATTGAAATGTACCTGCTTTTAATTGTTTTACATCTGTTTGCAAGTTTCCTTATGATTGCCGCAATCCTCCTGCAGTCCGGAAAAGGCGCAGAAATGGGAGCCGCTTTCGGGGGCTCCAGCCAGACTATTTTCGGCAGCCGGGGCGCGTCAACTTTTTTAAGCAAGATGACCGTTGGCGCGGCCGTTGTTTTTATGCTGACCTCACTTGGATTGGCAATCCTGTCCAAGGAACGGGCCGGCGACCGCTCAATTATGTCTTCCCCCATACAACAATCCGCGCCTGCTCAATCTGGCCCGGCTCCAGCAACTCCTTCTCCAGCTGTTCCGGGAGCGCCGGCGTCCGGCGACAACACTACGCCTGCGGCCCCAGCCGGCCAAAAGTAAGGATAACGGTTGAGACGGTTTAATGTCGCGCTCCTTTTGCTTTTTTGCTTCTCTTTCACTGAAGCCTGCAACCGGGAAAAAGAAAAACCGGTAGCGGGCGCAGGTCAGACGGCGGCAAAAAACATTTCCGTCGGCTCCATCGGGGACGCGCTGAAGCTTAACCCGATTCTTGCCTCCGATTCCGCTTCGGGAGACATTACCGGCTGGGTGTTCAACGGACTGATCAAGTATGATCCCGGCCTCACGCTTGTCCCTGATCTTGCCGAGAAATTTGAGGCCGCCCCGGATTGTAAAAAGGTCACCTTTTTTCTCCGCAAGGGGGTCAAATGGCATGACGGAATAGAGGTCACGGCCGATGATGTCCTCTTTACCTATCAAAAAATCATCGACCCGAAAACGGCCACACCCTACAGCGGCGATTTTACCGAGGTCAGCCAAGTCGTCGTGAACAATCCTTATCAGGTGACCGTCACATACAAAAACGCTTTTGCCCCCGGATTGGCCAGTTGGGGCATGGGGGTGATTCCCAAACATCTTCTTGAAGGAAAAGACCTCCAGACCGATCCGTTTAACCAGCAACCAATCGGGACCGGACCCTATAAATTCAAGCAGTGGAAACCAGGTGAAAGTATCGTTCTGGAGTCCAACCCCGATTATTTTGAAGGGGCTCCGGATATCAAGACCTATATTTTTCGCGTGATTCCGGATTCGGCCACCATGTTCAATGAGTTGCGGTCCGGAGGGCTCGATTCCATGGGATTGACCCCTATCCAATTTCAAAAACAGACAGACTCGCCGCAGTTTTCGAAACACTTCAATAAATATCAGTACCCGGGGTCATCGTATACCTATATGGGGTATAACCTGTCAAACCCTCTCTTTTCAAACAAGAATGTGCGGACCGCGATTACCTATGCGATCAATCGGCAGGAAATCATCGAAGGGGTTCTGCTGGGATACGGGAAAATTGCCACCGGCCCCTTTTTCCCGGAGTCCTGGGCCTATAATCCTGAAGTAAAACCTCTCCCCTACGATCCGGAGAAGGCTAAAAAGCTTTTGCTTGCAGAAGGATGGGTCCCCGGCTCTGGCGGAATTCTTGAGAAGAATGGAAAGTCATTTGAATTTACCATCCTGACCAATCAGGGAAATGAAGAGCGGAAAAAAACCGCGGAAATCATTCAGGCAAGTTTGAAAACAATCGGAATCAAAGTGAACATCCAGGTCCTGGAATGGCAGACCTTTCTTCACCAGTATATTGACAAGAAAAACTTTGAGGCGATTATTCTGGGGTGGGGATTGGGACAGGAACCCGATCCTTACGTGATCTGGCATTCTTCTAAAACCGGTCCCGGAGAATTCAACTTTGTCGGGTATAAAAATCCGGAGGTTGACCGGCTCATGGTGGAGGGACGGCAGGTCTGCGACCAGGAAAAACGGAAAAAGATCTACCATCAAATTCATGCGCTGATCGCCGAAGATCAGCCTTATACCTTCCTTTATTACCCGGAGGCCCTCCCGATTCTTGCGAAGCGTTTCCATGGCGTTCAGGTAACCCCGATTGGAATCTGGTGGAATTTTCCCAAGTGGAAGGTTGCTGAAGAATAATTCCGGGACCGCGTCCTCCCGAATTTCGGAAAATCTAAAAACCAGACCCGTCATTGAGCCGTTGTTCGGCAAGGGCTGGAGGTCTTCTCCCTGCTAACGCAGGGCGCTCTGCCTTAAAAACAGACGGTCTTGCTTCCGCAGGTTCAACGTCGTCCGGCTGGTCCAATATTTCAAATCGTATTTTCCACACTTTTCTTTCTCTCCGACCAAGGTATTTTATTGACTTTCCATTATTGGAAGCGATATTTTGCGTCTATACGACTTTTTGGAAAGGAGGGGATTCATGGGATATCAGGAGCATAAGGAGAAGTCCTTCAAGGAAGTCCGGTGTTCCGTAATGAGGGTAAGCGACATCTTGACGCCAGAAAAGGACACGCAGGGGAAGCTTGTCATGAAATGTCTTGAGGATGCATCTCATTCCGTGCTTTTATATCGAATTGTAAAGAGTGTTCCTCTTGAAATACGGAAAACATTAGAAGAGTTTGCGCGGTACGAGAGGCTTCAAACAGTCCTGCTCATCGGCGGGACAGGCCTTTCAGAGAGGGATGTCACTTATGAAACGATTGAAAGTGTGATCGAGAAGCCTATTACTGGATATGGAGAATTATTCCGATATTTGAGTTACCAGGAAATAGGTCCGGCCGCAATGTTGAGCCGGGCAACGGCGGGGATCTATCAAGGAAAACTAATTTTTTCCCTTCCAGGTTCAGATTCTGCGGCGCGACTTGTGATGGAAAAACTCATCCTGCCAGAATTGGGTCATATGGTATGGGATGCCAATCGATGAAAGCAACAATTGAAGTGATTGACGCACGGGTATTTCTTCTGTTCGGAATGAATGGGATAATAAAATGGGGTAAGGTGTGCTTATTGCCAGAAATGAAAAAGACTTCAACTTGATTCAAGATAAAGAGGATTCCCGAAAAAGATCAGAATGGATGTCTGGAATTTTCGGAAACCCTATTAAGACGATGCACAAAACTTCCTGGAATCGAGCATTAAGTCAAATTTAAATTCATCGCGCCTTCGCTTTGCGCAGTTTAGGTGCCGGCCATCGTGCCGTTTGAGCAGGGTGCCGGTAGAATTACCGCGAGCCTGAAATAGTCCAATGTCAAAGTCACTCAAAATCATCCTCTACGCCGTCGGCGGGTTCGTTGGTCTCCTCGCCTTCGTCGCAATGGCCCTGCTTTTTTTTGTGGACGCCAATGCCTACAAGTCCCGGTTGGAAGCGGCCACCTCGGAAGTGTTGGGGATGGAAGTCAGAGTCGGCGGCAGGATGGGGATCGCCTTCTTCCCGGGCTTGCTCGTCACACTGGAGGACATGCGCATTCGTAACCGGGGGACGGACTTCGCATCCGCAAAAGAGGCCGGGCTTGGAATCTATCTCTTCCCTCTGCTCCAAAAAAAAGTCCGGATCGGGAGCATCGCACTGAAACACTCCAGGATCTCCATCGAGCGGGGCCGTGATGGTAAGTTCAACTTCGAGAAACCGGAGGAGGCGGCCGGAGGAATGTTACCCGCACTGGATTTGGCAAAAGTTTCCCTTTCGGACGGGACTTTTCTCTACGCTGACAAACAATCTGGGGAAGGATTCGAGGCCGGAGATTGCAGCCTTGACGTGCACCCTCTGCGGCTTTCAAGCGGGAAAAGGTCGGATTTCATGAAGAACCTTTCTTTCACTGCAGAGCTCGCGTGCAGGGAGATCCGGACAAAGGACTTTACCGCGTCCGACTTAAAGATTTCAGTCGCAGGGAAGGACGGGGTCTTCGATCTCAAGCCGGTTTTGATGCGCGCCTTCGGCGGGCAAGGTTCGGGGAGCATCCGGGCGGACTTTGCGGCCGATGTCCCCCTTTACCACATCCGCTATTCCCTTTCACAGTTCCACATCAAGGAGTTCCTCAAGACCCTGTCGCCGAATAAGATAGCGGAAGGGTCGATGGACCTTTCCGCAAACCTGTCTATGCAGGGAAAAACCGCTAAGGAGATGACGCGGACCGCGCATGGAGAGGTCTCCCTTCGGGGCAAGGAACTCATGCTCGACGGCATCGACCTCGACCGGAATCTTTCCCGGTTTGAGTCCAGCCAGAATTTTAACCTCGTGGACGTGGGCGCCTTCTTCTTTGCAGGGCCTTTCGGCTTAGTCGTCACGAAGGGGTATAACTTTGCGAGCATTTTTCAAGGATCGGGGGGCCGCAGCGAGATCAGAACGATCGTCTCCGCCTGGAAGGTCGAGCTCGGCACGGCTCAGGCGCAGGACGTGGCCATGGCGACGAACGATAACCGGATCGCCCTTCAGGGAAAGCTCGATTTCGTTAACGAGCGGTTCAATGACGTGACCATGGCGGTGATCGACGCCAAGGGCTGCGCTTCGGTGCGGCAAAAAATACTTGGCACCTTCCAGAAACCGGTAGTGGAGAAGCCGAGCTTCCTCAAGTCCCTCACCGGGCCGGCGTTCAATTTGCTCAAGAAGGGGAGGAAACTCTTTCCTGGTGGAGCGTGCGAAGTTTTCTACGCAGGCTCGGTGGCGCCGCCGAAATGAATAGATTGCTACGGAACCAGCCTGCTGGCGCCACGGACGATGCTTAAGCCCAGGGGATGCCGGCGTGTGGATCGCGCGCCGGCAGCAAGAGTCGGGGAAAGATTTGGTTTTTCAGGTAAGTCCAACCTTTAAATAACCTTGAGCAGTGTAATTTGTCCCAACCTTCTTCCTGGAAGTCTCAGGTTCTCTGGCCGCCAATCCCATCCAATGTTACAAATGGCATTCCTTTCAGAAGGCCGCATAAACCTGGCCTCGTAGGTGAAGTCTGTATCTGAAGGAGCTTCCTCCCGCCAGAAAATGTTCCCGGCGTCGCAAAGCGGTTCTAAAAGACAGGGGGTGCCGCCCGCAAACAGAGGAATCCGGAAGATTACCCTATGGAGCTGGCGCTTTAGCGAGGCCGGCTTTGTTTTAGAAAATCTGTTTGAGGATTTTACAGGCCAGCCAGGCCATTAACGCGCAGGCGGGAAGCGTCAGTATCCATGCCGATACGATGTTGAGGCCGACCCCCCATTTGACCGCGGAGAGCCGTTTCGTCGCCCCTACGCCCATGATGGAGGCGCTGATGGTATGGGTTGTGCTGATGGGGACCCC
>DATNMI010000018.1:0-5787 GCA_035602375.1 Nitrospiria bacterium
GCCGTTCTGATCATTGCCTGCCCGTGCGCCCTTGGACTTGCCACGCCGATGTCCATTATGGTTGCCACTGGAAAGGGAGCAACGATGGGCGTCCTCTTCAAAAACGCCGAGGCGATAGAGATTCTGAAAAAAGTGGATACGCTTGTGGTAGACAAAACGGGAACGCTAACCGAGGGGAAGCCGAAACTCACCGGGATATTTCCGGCCCGTGGATATGACGAAACTTCATTGCTTTATTTTGCCGCAAGTATCGAGCGGGGGAGCGAACATCCGTTGGCGGCGGCCCTCGTAAAAGGAGCACTGGATAAGGATGTAAAGCCGGGAAACGCGGAGGCTTTTCAGTCGATGACAGGCAAAGGGGTCATGGGAAAAGTGGATGGCCATGACGTGGCGCTAGGGAACCGTAAGCTTCTCGATGAGTTAAATATCGATCCAGGAGAACTTTCTCAGGAAGCTGAAGCGATGCGGGGTGAGGGTCAGACGGTGATGTTTGTTGCTGTAGACAAAAAGGCCGTTGGGCTCCTAGGGGTCTCGGATCCTATAAAGGAGAGTACGCCGGAAGTCATCCGCCAGCTGCATCACGAGGGGATAAAGGTCATCATGGTAACGGGGGACAGTCGTAGCACAGCTGAGGTGGTCGCTAAAAAGCTCGGCATTGATGAGGTCATTGCGGAAATTCTTCCCGATCAAAAGGTGGAGGTAGTCAAAAAACTCCAGAAAGAAGGTCGAATCGTCGCGATGGCAGGAGATGGAATTAATGATGCCCCAGCCCTTGCCCAAGCCCAGGTCGGCATAGCGATGGGAACCGGGACTGACGTGGCCATGGAAAGTGCGGGCGTAACACTCGTGAAGGGTGATCTGCGGGGGATTCTTCGGGCGAGGCTTTTGAGTAGAGCGACGATGCGCAATATCAAGCAGAATCTCTTTTTTGCCTTTGTCTATAACGCTCTCGGAATACCGGTTGCCGCTGGGATTCTTTATCCCTTTGCGGGGATCTTACTTAGCCCGATTTTCGCGGCAGCGGCGATGAGTCTCAGCTCGGTTTCAGTTGTGAGTAATGCCTTAAGGTTGAGGGTTACAAAAATATGAATCTCAATCAATGAAGATTTCTCCTGGCATCTTTTATTAAAAGGAGGTAAATGAAATGGTTAAGGATCTGGTTTGTGGAATGCAAGTTGATGAGAAGAAAGCGGCAGGGACGAGCAACTATAAAGGGCAAATTTATTATTTTTGTTCTGTCTCCTGCAAAGTGAAGTTCGAAAAAAAACCGGAGAACTTTATTAAACAATAAGGAGGAAGCTGCGGGAAATATCCTCCAATAGTAAAGATTAAAAAGAATGTCCAAAGAAGAATTTTTGCTTTAAGGAAAGTGCGAAAAACATTTTTCCAAAATTTCATATTGTCTCTCTTCTTTACAAATGTCCCCAGATGACATTTCATATTTTTTCTTGGGGTTGAGCCGGGGCACGCTTAAAAATGGAATATCAGATCGGTAAAATACCACAATTATTAAAAACAGCTAGAAATTATATTGTTATCGTAAATAATTGCTATTCATTTACTTCCTGTAATTAAGCATTGGTCCAAAATCAAAACCTATGTAGAGTCCAAAAGGTAATCCTCGCTTTTAGACACCTTTAAATTTATACTTCTTAATGAGTAATACTCACAAAAGTCTGAAAACATAAGAGGATGTACCCATGAAGTTACGTAATTATCTTGAAATGAAATTGGAAGGAGAAATAATTTGGCCAGATCTTAATTTTTTTGGTTCAAACAATAAAGCCCTTCGCGGTACTTTGGATATCGAAAAGAGTATATTGAAAAATGTATCCTTAAAAAAGACTGTGGAATATTATACGCACCTTGATATCGAGGTGGATTTTGAAGGCCGAACTTATTCTACTGCGTTTCTATGGGATGACCAACTCCTTCTAAGTTCCTTATATGACTTTCTAAAGGAGAATATTGGAAAGTCTATGAGAGATATTGGAAGCTTAGAGTTTCCATCGTAATTAGATTGTATGTTTTGATTCCGGTGATATTCCATTAGTGTATTTCTTCTGCTATTTCTTCCTGGAAACCAGCACTGGGTCAAGTTTGAATATTGCGTGGATTATAGGTGGCATTCAATAAATTTATTGAGTAACGGAGCGATACCAGACTAACACTGCCTTTCATCCTCGCCTATTAATTTATCTGCTTTGATAAGTAATAAAATAATTCCCTAAAAAATGAATGCGTCGTATAATTACCCCTATGGACATCCCTCCACTCCATTTGGACGAATTAAAAAAGGTCCGCAAACCAATACCGGAAATTAATATTAATCCCCGCGAACATTTAAGCAAATTAGATTCTTTAGCCCTTTGGATTACCGAATATGTCGGGACCATGGGGTTTTTTTTGGTAATTTTAATCTGGACTATTTTTTGGTTATCCTGGAACATGTTCGCTCCCCACGCTTTACGATTCGACCCGTATCCTGGATTTGTCCTCTGGCTGTTTATTACCAATATGCTCCAGATGTTTCTAATGCCTCTTATTATGATTGGTCAGAATTTGCAGGGCCAGCACGCGGAAGTTCGGGCTGAAGCTGACTTTGAAATTAGCATTAAAACCGCGAAAGAGATGGAAGCTGTCTTACAACACTTGGAAAATCAAAATAAATTGATATTAGAAATGTTACATGAGTTAAAACGTATAAAATAAGTGGTGAGTTTATTTTAAATGATGTAGGGTGGTTAATTGACCGGGAGACGGCCTTCATCCATGTCGATCATGTCGAAGGCGTTGAGAGCACCGATATCGGTTTTGGCCGACAGCTCCGGATAGTTCTTCTTTCGGGCATCCAACGCTTCGGGACCAGGCCGATAGGCCTCTATTTGCCGAATCCAGAACTCTTTTTCTTCCTCGGTGCGGCGAATTGCGTTTTTTTCCACCCAGGCAAGCACCTCTTTGTCGGTTTTTGAAGCAAGGATCGCCTCCCGGAGTTTTTCGCCTTCCAGACCGGTAAATTCTACAAGCCTGTTGTCGAGGACATTTCCCTTCCCCAGAAGATTTCCAATATATTCCCGCGGAAGCGCTCCCCTCGCATGAAGTCGGACTTTATCGATCAACCGGGGGAGAAAAACATACCCCCCCAATTTCTCTCTTGGCGACCTTATTTTTTGAATTATCTCTTTGGCCATTAAAAATGCTGGATGCGCCAAAGGCCATCCCGATCCTTCACCATCACCACAATATCTTTATAGATTTTGCCGTCCCTTTGAGGACGCAACAGGTCGCAATTAATAGAGACTCGTCCCCCAAAACTGTCGAATGGACATTTCAGGGTGCCCGACGCTACCGCTTTAATTGCCTCAGGGGGCATTTTTTGAAAGAAGAGCTGATATTCGTCTCTTGCAAAGGTCGAAATATATTGAAGCGCGGTTTTAAAATCAGATTTATCAAGGGCGGCGGTGAAAACCAGCCATAGGGCCTGGGGGGTTTCGATTCCGGGAGGTTGCGCCGCGCCAACCGGGGACGCTAAAATGAACAATGAAAGTACCGAACCCAAAAAAATATTCTTTTTCATTCACAATTTCCCCGGAGTTTCTTACCAGACCATTAAACCAGTGGAAATCATTAATGGAAATCTTGTAAAAAAGCAAGGGGTTTAGGAATTCAGAATGTTGCCGAGCGCCTCGCTCATCTCTTCAACACGATACGGCTTCTTGATATATCCGGCAAACCCTTCAGTTTTGTAGTTAGACAGGACCGGATCATTTGAGTATCCGCTCGAAACAATCACCTTGACTTGAGGGTCTATTTCTTTTAGTTGTCGAAGAATTTCCTCCCCTCTGATATCCCCCGGCAACGTTAAATCAGTGATAACAAATTCAAACGGTTTTTCAGACCGGAGGGCGGCTTTAAATTTCTCGATTCCCTCTGTTCCTCTTAAGGCTGTTTCTACCGTGCATCCAAGCTGTATCAATATTTTTTTGGCTGTTTTCAGGACGGTGGCGTCATCATCGATGATCAGTCCGAAAACATTCCCTTTTCTAATCTCCCGAGAGGCAACAGGGACGCTTTTCCCGGCCGTGGAACCTTCTCCCGCCGGAAGAAGAAACTGAAAGGAGGCTCCATTACCCGGATCTGGTTCAAGAATGATGGTCCCATTATGTTTTTTGAGAATGGAATAGACAATGGAAAGTCCCAGACCGCTCCCTTTTTGTTTGGTCGAAAAATAGGGGTCGAAAATTTTTGGCTGGATTTTTTTTGGAATCCCCCGACCGGTATCGGAAACGGTCACACTAATATATTTGCCGGCTTTCAGGTTAAACTTGTTCGGTTCTTCAACCAGGTCGAGATTTCTCGCCCGGATAAAAACCGTCCCCCCTTCGGGCATCGCCTGTTTTGCGTTGATCACAAGATTTTGAAACACCTGGCTGATCTGCCCCCTATCGGCATTGACCAGCCACAAGTCCTTTGGAATATCAGATCGTCCTTGAACATTCGAACCAGACAATGAAAATTGAACCTCTCGCTCGATTACATCTTTTATTGAAAAACTGTTTTTGACCGGCTCCCCCCCCTTCGCAAAGGTCAGGAGCTGCATGGCGAGACTGCAGGCCCTGTCGGACGCCGATTCGGCGTCTTTTAAAATCTGAAAAAGTTCGTCCTCAGGTCGAACCATGGCGCTCGCCAGAGAGATGTTTCCAACAATGCTGGTCAGGATATTATTAAAATCATGGGCAATCCCTCCCGCAAGAAGGCCTAACGATTCCAGCTTCTGGACTTTAAGAAGCTCTTCTTCCCCTTTTTTCTTCTCGGTCACATCTCTAAAGCTCCAGACCCTCCCATAATAGGCCCCTTCCAGCATCTGGGGCTTGGAATACCGCTCAAAAATTCTGCCATCGACCATATCAAGCGTGTCGAAACTTTCTGCACTGGGATTACTGTACAACTCTTTGACTTTTTTTAGAAAATCATCGGGGTCTTTAAGCTGGCCGGCCGCATAAGAGCGCAAGGGTCGGTCGTCTTTGGTCTCTTTAATGGTCTGAGCTAAATCCGGAGGAATATGCCACATTTCCAGGAATCGCTTATTAAATAGAGAAACAGTTTTACCATCCTTGTCGACTACCAGAATCCCGTCCGCGGTCGACTCAATGGTTTCATTGAGCAGAGAGAGTGTATGTTTCTGCTTTTCCTCCGCCAGCTTCCTCTCGGTGATGTCCCTGCTGACGCCAAAAACCCCAAAATTATTCCCTTCGTTATCTTTGACCGGTCCCTTTGTTGTCAGGAAGAACCGGTCCTCGCCTTTAACTTTAATTTTGGTTTCAAAAGTCTCCGCCCTCCCTGACGCCAGAACCCTCTGATCATCTTCTTTGAATTTTCTGGCGGTATCCGGAGGAAAACCCCCGGCGAAATCATTTCTGGTCAGCTCTTCTATCGATTTTCCCAAAAGCCTCACTGTGGCGCTATTCACCATCAGATAGCGGCCGCTCAGATCTCTGACATAGATTGCATCGGTCGTCCCTTCCATGACAGACTGTAACAGATTTAAACTCTCCTGCAGTTTCGTTTTGGCCGTCTTTAATTCAGTAATATCGGTAAAGGTTGAAACGATCCCGATGGTTTTGCCATCGCCGTCAGTAAGCGGCGAAGACAAGACCAAAACATCAAATGTCTCCCCATTTTTTCGCTGAAACCGGTATTCAACTTCCTTTGGCCCAACGCCCGAAAGCTTCTTCTGAAAAACCGACTGAATATATTCGTGCTCTTCAGGCGGCCAGAATGGATAGG
>DATNMI010000022.1:0-4479 GCA_035602375.1 Nitrospiria bacterium
ATTACCCCGCTCCAGGTTTATGAGGTGGTGACTTTCTACACGATGTTCAACCAGAAGCCTGTCGGGAAATATCAGATTCAGGTCTGCCGCACCCTCTCCTGCGCGCTCTTGGGGGCGGGAAAGCTCGTTGCCTACCTGGAAAATAAACTGGGAATCGAGCTTGGAGAAACCACCCCCGATGGCCTTTTTTCTCTGGGCGAGGCGGAATGCCTCGCCTCATGCGGAACGGCCCCGATGATGCAGATCAATGAGACCTACTACGAAAACCTTAACCAGAAAAAGGTCGACGACATCATCGACCAGTTGAGAAAAAAAGCGGGCAAATGAGCGAATTGATTCTTTTCAAGAATATGTCGACGCCCGGGTTTACCCCTGAAATTTCCTCCTATTTGAAAACAGGGGGCTACAAGACCCTTGAAAAGGCCTTGAAGGAGATGACCCCCGACCAGATTATCGACACCGTCAAGAAGTCCGGCCTCCGGGGGCGCGGGGGCGCCGGGTTTCCGGCAGGGACGAAATGGAGTTTCATTCCCAAAGATCCTTCCCTGATAAAATATCTCTGTATCAACGCCGACGAAGGGGAGCCTGGAACGTTCAAGGACCGGCAGTTGATGGAAAAAGACCCGCATCAGCTTCTCGAAGGGATCGCCATTGCTTCCTACGCCATCGGGGCCCATACCGCCTATATCTATGTCAGGGGCGAACTGGCTTATTCGATGAAGGTGCTGGAAAAAGCGATCGAAGAAGCAAAAGAGAAGGGATATATCGGGAAGAATATCTGCAAGAGCGGTTTCGACCTCGAAGTTTATGTCCACCCGGGAGCAGGCGCCTATATTTGCGGCGAAGAGACCGCGCTGATTGAATCGCTCGAAGGGAAAAGGGGAAAGCCCAGATTTAAGCCCCCCTTTCCGGCCAACTACGGACTCTATGGAAAACCGACCGTGGTCAATAATGTCGAAACGCTCAGCAACATCCCGCAAATTATAAAAAACGGCGGAGAATGGTTTGCCGGTTTCGGCGTCGGAAAAAGCACCGGTACCCGTCTTTTTTCTCTGAGCGGCCATGTGAAGAAGCCCGGAAACTATGAAGTGGTTTTAGGGGAGACCTTCCGCCATCTGATCTACGATCTGGGCGGTGGAATTTTAAACGACAAGAAGCTGAAAGCCATCGTTCCGGGCGGGGCTTCCGCGCCCTATTTTACGGAAGAACACCTTGATGTGAAACTCGATTTTGAAGCGGTCGCGGCGGCAGGCTCCATGCTCGGGTCCGGAGCGGTCACCGTGATTGACGAAGAGACATGCATGGTCTGGACCACCCTGAATTTCATGCACTTCTATGCGCACGAATCCTGCGGAAAATGCACCCCCTGCCGGGAAGGGGCTCCCTGGCTCTATAAGATCGTCCACCGGATCGAACATGGCGAAGGAAAAATGGAAGACCTTGATCTCCTCACCCAGCTCTGCGGAAATATCGCGGGGAAGACCGTCTGCGCTTTCGGCGAGGCCGAGGTCGCGCCGATTCTGGGAGGACTTAAATATTTCCGGCACGAATTTGAATACCACATCCGGGAAAAGAAATGCCCGGTTAAACATTCACCCAGACTTGAAACTATCGGAATCCCTTGAAGATGCCTGACAACGGTCAAAACAAAAAAATGGTCTCGCTCACGATCAATGGGCAGGCAATCCAGGTTCCCGAGGGGACCTATCTCATCGAGGCGGCAAAAAAAATAGGGGTCGAAGTCCCCCATTTCTGCTACCACGCCCAGCTCGATCCCGATGCCAATTGCCGGATGTGCCTGGTGGAGATCGAGAAAAACCCGAAACTCCAGACCTCCTGCAGCATGCCGGCTGCCCAGGGAATGGTCGTTCAGACCCATTCTCCCAATGTTCTGACGGCCAGAAACGGGGTCATTGAATTTATCCTTTCGAACCATCCGCTCGACTGTCCCATCTGCGACAAGGGGGGCGAATGCAACCTCCAGGACTTAAGCCATGAATACAGCAAGCGGGGCCGGTTTGAAGAGGAGAAGCGTGTATTCAAGAAAGAATATTTCGGAGCCTTTATTGAAAAGGAGATGAACCGGTGCGTGGCCTGCCTCCGGTGCGTCCGGTATTGCGACGAAGTGATGGAAGTCCGGGCTCTCGGAGCCGTCAACAGAGGGGGCCAAACGGAGATCACCACGTTCGGGAGGAAAGAGCTCGATTGTATTTTTTGCGGCGGGTGCGTCCAGATCTGTCCGGTCGGCGCATTGACCAGCCGGCTTCCGATGTACCAGTACAGGCCGTGGGAATTGAAAAAAACCGATACGGTCTGCCAGCATTGCGCTGACGGCTGCCAGATTACCCTGGAGACTTTCGAACGGACCGTCATGCGGGTGACCTCCGAATGGGGCATGGGAAGGAACGAAGGGAACCTCTGCGCCAAGGGATTTTACGGTTATCAATACCTCAATGATAAAGAGCGCCTTCTTCAGCCCCATATCCGGACCGAGAAAAAACTGGTACCGGCCCTCTGGGACGAAGCCCTAGACGTCGCCGCTTCACGGATCAACGAAGTCCGTTCCCGTTACGGGAACCAGGCGATTGCGGGAATTATTTCAGCCCGCTGTTCCAATGAGGAGATCTATCTTTTTCAGAAATGGCTCCGTCTTGCCGTCGGCACCCCCAACATCGACAGCACGGCCCGGTACGGGTATATCAGCGCCGCGAGGGCTTTTCAGGAAACTTTCGGATACCATCGGATGCTCAACTCTTATGAGGAGATCGCGGCGGCCAAAACCATTCTCCTGATCGGTTCCGATATGAGCGAGACCAATCCGGTCGCCGCCCTTTCGGTGAAAAAGGCGGTGCGCAAGGGCGGCGCGAAGCTCCTGGTGATCGACCCGGCCAGAACCCATCTGGCGGATCTCGCCGTCCAGCATCTTCAGAACCGCGCCGGATCCGAAGGGTGGGTCGTCGCCGGCCTCCTGAAAGCGCTTTTCAAAGTCGAAGGAAATCCTAAAAACAATTCCGCCTACGGGAAAAAGCTTAAAGGCGAGATTGAAAATATTTCGTGGCAGAAGATTGAAGAAGAGAGCGGCCTGGACGAAGCGGCGCTCAAAAAAGCGGCCGGCCTTTTCCACCAGATCAATCCGGGCGTGATCCTCTTCGGCGCCGGCGTGACCGGCGGACCCAACGGCTATTTCCAGGTCAAAAACCTGATCGATCTTGCTTGGCTCTCCGGAAAGCTTGAAGGGGCGGGTTCCGGCATTAACGCGCTCTGTTACGAAAATAACGAAATGGGGACCGTCGATTTCGGGGCGGCCCCTGAATTTCTCCCCGGACCTCTTCCGTCAAGCGATTCCGGCGCCAGGAAACTCCTCTCCGACCATTGGAAGGGGACGCCCGTTTTTGACGGAGGTTCCGATCTTCCGGGAATCATCGAAAAGATACATGCGGGCCAGATTAAACTCCTTTATATCGTCGGGGAAAATCCGCTGGAGTCCCTTCCCGCTTCGATGAAAGTGCGGGAAGCTCTTGAAAAGCTCGATTTCCTGATCTGCCAGGAGATGGCGATGACCCCGACCGCGACGATGGCCGATGTTATTTTTCCGGCGGCAAGCTACGCTGAAAAAGAGGGAACCTATACCAGCATGGAAGGAAGGGTTCAGAAATTCAGGAAAGCCCTGGAACCCCAGGGAGAGGCCCGGGCAGACTGGGAAATCATCTCCGAGGTTTCCACCCGGTCCGGCTTTCCGCTTGAATATGAAAATATCGCCGCCATTCGGCGGGAAATCCGCAAAATCTTGCCAGATTATTACAAGGACCTTCCGATAGATGCGGAGCGAAAAGAGAAGATAGAAGCGTCCTGGAAGAAATATTTTGAGGAGAAGGCCCAGGAAAGCTTGACAGAGCGCTATCACCTGAAATCCGCCTCGGGAGGCGACGGGGCATGGACACTGCTGATCCGTCCTGTCCTCTACCACTCCGGCAAAATGTCGAGAAGGTCCGAAGGGCTGGAGAAGCTCTATCCGGGGCGCGAGATGATCATGAACCCGGAAGATGGCCGGAAACTCGGCGTCAAGGAGGGGGAGCGGGTCTCCGTCAAATCTTCCCTTGGGCAGAAAGAGGTCCGGGTACGTTTCGACGGGCGGTATCCGTCAAAGACCGTTTTCTATCCCCAGCACCTTTCGGAGCCGAATCTGCGCGACCTGATATCGGTGGAACTTGATCCGGTGACCCGTGTTCCCGCTTTCAAGGTTGGAAAGGTGGAGATAGAGAAGAAAATATGAACGAACCCGGGGTGAATATCGTAACAATTTTAAGCACCATGCTCGTCGTTTTTCTCACCGTTCAGGGAATGGTGGCCTATCTGACCCTGGCGGAGCGGAAAATCCTCAGCTGGATGCAGGACCGGCTCGGTCCGATGGAGGTCGGCTGGAAGGGGATTCTTCAACCGATTGCCGACGGTCTCAAGCTTTTCTTCAAGGAAGATGTG
>DATNMI010000038.1:0-2745 GCA_035602375.1 Nitrospiria bacterium
GGACGCGATTTGGCCGGTGCTCAGAGACCAATAGATCTGGATCGTCGCCGCCTGCCCCGTGCTTAAAGACCAGTAGACATGGGGATCCTTGAAGAAAAACCAGGCCGGAACAGAGGCCCCGGTAGAAGGATCAGGGTAAGTTCCCCGGTAAAAGACTCTTGGCGCTCCGCCCGGCTCGAAATTCAGGAGGTTCCCGGAATCGTCGGTAATATCGATATAGGAATAAAGGCGATACGTGCCGTCAGGATCCTGGGAATGTCCCGCCAAAATCGATAAAGCAGGATCGACCGGAAATCCGGTCAGAGTTTTCAGGCGGGTTAACAAATCGGTCGTAAAAACATTCAAATCGTCTGTCACATCGACGGCGCCGGCAAACTGGGAAGAAAGAGAAGCCAGGTCTGTATTGGTACGGTTATACGTCGTCAGAAACAAGGGGGGAACCTGGCTCACGGGAGGAGAGACTTGGAATATAAAATCGCTGTCTGATCCGAGCTGGACAAATGAATAGCTTCCTCCGCTGGAATTGATATTGAGCCCTTTCAGACCTAGCGGAGAGATGCCCGCTCCGAAGGTCACTGCCGAACCGGTTTCAAAATCGCGAACCACGCCGCTGACTCCGATAACAGGCTGAGTTACCGGGACAACCGCCAGATTAACCACTGAAACGGAATCGCCAAAGACCGTGACAGAACCGTTTCCTCTTCCTCCCTGGACCGCCTTGAAATAGATATCCCCCGGAGGGCCGTTTAACAGGGTAAATCCCCCGCTCACATTGGTCCCGCTGGTGGTTGAAAAATCAGGAATTCCTCCCAGACTGTTATAGAAGAGATCGCCGATCTGGTTCCCCGCGGCGTCAGTCGCCTGAAGGACCACGCCCGATGCAGGCCCTCCCGCCTGGGAAAGCACCGCTCCCGCCACCGCGCCCATTCCAGGAATTTCGGAAATATTGGCGGCATTAAACAGATTGATTTCATCGCCTCTTGAAAAAATCATTAAAAAGGAGGTCGTCCCGCCAATGTTGGCAAATCCGGTCCCTATTTCAAAATGATAGGTCGTTACATAGGGAACGCTGGCCACCCCTTCGGGAGTGCAACAAAACGGGAAATCAGAGTTGGCGCAACCGCCGATGAACAGGAAAAGGAGCAGTAAAGTTTTACGCATAGCTTAAGTCTCTATATTATAACGAACCCATTGTTTTTACAAAGTAATTCTGTTCTCTTCACCCTACCCCCTACCCCCTCACACCCCTATCCCCGATCTTTATTACCCCGCCTTTCTAAAAGCCGTATGTCACGTCAAACTCCACCCGGCTCTCATTCTTGAAGAACCCGATAAAATGAAAATTCCCCGGCAATGGTCCGCCGATCGACCCGATCATCATGTCAAGCCCGGCGGAAAGTTTCAGCCGGTCGGTCATTCGGTACTCAATTTTCGGGCGAAGCAGGGTATCATTATCCACCATAAAATAAAGGGCCAGGACAGAAGGGGTCAGGCGGTCGTTTAAAAAAGGTCTCCTCCCGAAAAAGCTGAGGACAGTCTCGTACTCCCGCATAATAATATTCGAATCATAATTCAGAATTTTTTGTTGTTGCATCCCGAAAGAAAGGTCGGTGGAAAAAAGGTTGATGTCGATCCCGGCGGCGTACTTGACATAATTTTTCATCGTCTCCCCCATGATGAACGATGCCGGATTGGCGGGGTCAACCCCCAGGAGCGTTCCGAAATACTTGTCGAAAACCAGCGCCCCTTCAGCGCTAAAAACCACCTTTCCGAATGATCTTGAGAAGGTTCCGCCATAGACGCGAAGCTTGGTATATCTCGGCTGGAAGCCCACCGTCGGAGAGACATCAAACCCGCCAAGGCCAAACGCCGAACGGTAGGCGGCGGGAAAAGGATCCCACATGTAATAGTAGCTGAGCGAAAAATCGGCCCCCAGAACGTTCCTGGAAATTCTCGCGCCCCAGTCGGCGTTTTGAATGGTATCGGCCGGGACAATGGTGCCCGGGAGGATCTGGAACTGTTCGAACTGGCTCGTTAAGGGAGCCGGTTTATTAAATTCCAGGTCGGGGATATAGAGCCCTTCAATGGCGGTCTCCCCCAGGTAGAGGTCTGATTTGACCATCCAGCGGGGAATATACCGGTCGACGACGTCCCGGAGGATAAACTCCTTGAAATCTAAGGGATTGATCTCATCCACGATCCGGGAGCCTTCCACCACGCCCCACCGGACAATCTGCCGGCCCAGACGGAGGTCCAGGGCCGGAAGATGGACATCAAGATAAACCTCCCTGAATTCAGCATCTTTATTTTCGATATCCACCCCTCTGAGGTTTCCCACATCGGTCCCGGCGATGGTCTGCACGGACGGGTTCTCTGTCAATACGGTTGACGGGCCGATAATCCGGCTGATAAAATCGATCTGGGCCAGATCCGGGGCCGCGTCATAATAGGCCATCGGAATGACCGTTAACTGGACCTTCTCGGAAAAAGTATAGTGTGTTTCGATCCGGACATAAGACATGATTTTGGTAAAGACCACGGGGGAGTAAATCCTTACGGCACTCTCCTGGCGGAAATAACCGGAATAACTGAATTTCGATGACGAAGTGACTTCCTCAACTGCCGCAGATGGTGGCTTGGCGGCTTCTTGCGGGGGAGGAACTTCCTGCGCCGCCGCAGATAGAGTGAAAAGTGAAAGGTAAAAAGTAAAAAGCACAATAAAAACAGTGTTAAGTGAAAAGTGAA
>DATNMI010000040.1:0-2120 GCA_035602375.1 Nitrospiria bacterium
GATGTGACCGACCCGTCTAACCTGAAGGCCGTATTTGATTTTATTTCAACGACCTACGGCGCTCTCGATATTCTTGTCAACAATGCGGGCATCCTTCCGGACGAAGATGACATAGGGATCACCGTCGGAGCCGATACCGTGCTGAAGGTTTTTAAAACGAACTCGCTAGGCCCTCTGCAAATCAGCCAGCGTTTTTTGCCTCTTCTTAAGAAAAGTCAGGGCGGAAGAATCATCAATGTATCGAGCGGGATGGGCTCTCTCAGCGACATGGCGGGAGGTTACGCGGCCTACCGGATTTCAAAAGCGGCGCTCAATGCCGTGACGCTGATTCTGGCTGATGAATTAAAAGAATTGAAAATTTCGGTAAATGCTGTCTGCCCGGGGTGGGTCAAAACCGATATGGGGGGTAAAAGCGCCCCCCGTTCCGTCGAACAGGGGGCGTCAGGAATTGTCCGCCTGGCGCTTCTTGACAAAAACGTTCCTACCGGAAAGTTTCTTCGGGACGGAAAAGCCATCCCCTGGTAAAAATCTTACTTTTTCATCTTCTCCTCAAGGCTCAAAGGTCCGCTCCCGGCGGATGCGATATAAAGTAATCCCCCCATCATGGAGATATTTTTCAGAAAATGAATCATCTGGTTCTGGTCGGCAAAATTGGTATGGAAAACTAAAGTCACGGGGATCATGAAGACGAAAAGAGCCCATGCGCCCCATTTTGCCTTATATCCAAAAATAATGGATATTCCTCCCAAGACCTCGATAATAATCGTCATCACCAGAAGAAAATCTGATGCCGGTAGTCCTTTCGACGCCATGAACTGGGAGGTGCCTGAAAAATTCCCGATTTTGGATATTCCCGACAATACAAAAATAGACGCGACCAAAACCCTTCCAATAAGCATGACGTATGAATTCATGGACTCTCCTTTTTGTGAATGGGTTAAGATCCTCTGAAACTTGTTTTAGCTCCTTTTAAAGATAGTCCCGTCTAACGGGTTATTCAATAATATTCACCGACGAATGGATCCAGGAGCTTCATGGGCACAGCTTTTTTCGGATTTTTTCAACCTTTGTCTTATAGTGGTCGCTGTCGCCGAAGTCGAGAAATTCGCGATAGCGGGTGTGGGTTCCCGAAACCGGGCGGGCATGTTTGATCGGACAGAAATAGGCTTCGGTCCGGGATGCGACTTCCCGCCCATAGGCAACCAACCCGTTGGCATAACCGCAAAAGTTACAATTGAATCGCTCGATCGCGTTTAAGTAGCCGAGTTTTCCCCGGTCGAGGACCACATACCGCCTCCGGTCCACTTTTGGAATCCCATAGGCCGGGAAACAGACTGCCTGGAATAACCAGAGCCAGGCATCGAGCAGAATGAGCGGAACAACGAGCGAATAGATTACCGGGGCCACCAGAAGGCTCGCGAGGGAAGATTCCCAGAGAAAAGAAAGAACGCCCTGCCGGAGTTTCTTGTGGAGCACCCGGATTTCCCGCTCAAAGGCGACCTTCCCCTTTTCAATGCGATAACGGAATTGGAGATGTTTCTCCTTAATTTCCCGTTCAAACTCCCTTTCCAGCTCCTGTTCTAATTGGGTAATTCGCAAAACAAGTTCCGAGATCATCGTACTCATAAGCCCCTCTTAAAGGTTTTTTCATTCTCCATTCATCTTAGTCTTTCTGGGCGGGAAATTCATTGAAAAGAAGGATAGAGCCGTTGAAAACATTCTATACGCTCTTGCAGGCGCGATCAAAACACGTTTACGTCAGATTTAGGGAATATTCGTACAAGCCCAGAACTTAGAGGTTGAGCGCCTGCATCGCCTCTTCAGGGTACCGGAGGCCTGAAGCAATTCCGCTGGGCGCGATTTTTTCAATCGACGCAATTTCTTCCGGCGATAAGGTGATCTCGGTAGCGGCGATATTCTCTTCCAGATGGGGGATCTGCGTTGTTCCGGGAATCGGGAGAATATCTGGGCCCCGTGTCAAAAGCCAGGCCAATGCAAGTTGAGAAGGCAACACCTTTTTCCTTTTGGCGATCTCCTCAATCCGTTTCACGAGATCGAGATTCCGTTGAAAGTTTTCTCCCTGAAAACGGGGAAAGAGGCGCCTTCGGTCGTCGGCCTCC
>DATNMI010000048.1:0-1495 GCA_035602375.1 Nitrospiria bacterium
GGGGTCAGATCCTTCCGGGGGAGCGGGTCTTCAGGCAGACCTGAAGACCTTTACCTGCTTCGGGGTTTACGGCATGGCCGTCCCTACCGCCCTGACAGTCCAGAATACGGTGGGCGTTTTAGAGGTTGTAGCAATTCCTCCCGATCTGGTAGAGAAACAGATTATTCCCCTCCTGGAAGACCTTCAGCCGGAAGCTGTGAAAACCGGGATGCTTTTTTCCGCGGATGTCATTGAGAGGCTCTACCGGGTATTTCTTAAGCATAAGCCTTCAAACCTTGTGCTTGATCCCGTCATAAGATCGACCTCCGGGTTTAAACTCCTCGAAGACAATGGGATAGATGCGCTGATCAAGCTTCTCTTCCCGCTTGCGATCATGATTACGCCAAATCTGAAAGAGGCTTCTGTCTTAAGCAAGCTTCCCGTGGAGAACATCGATCAGATGAAAGGTGCGGCGAAGGTGATCCATGACATGGGGCCCCGATATGTCCTTGTGAAAGGGGGGCATTTGCGCGGCGATGCCGTGGATCTCTTATACGACGGGTCCGCCTTTACAACCTGGAAAAGCCGGAAAATTGATAAAAAAGTCCATGGGGCAGGGTGCGTGCTATCGGCGGGGATCACCGCTTCTCTGGCATTGGGCAAGAATGCCGAACTCGCTGTGGAAGAGGCGAGAAACTTCGTCCATAAAGCCATTGAAAACGCGGAGCCTGCCGGCAAAGGCGCGCTCCCGCTATACCTCTTTCCCGGTTAGCTTTCGGTAAATTCCTTCTTGATCTCAATCTTTGATTTGGCCCTGAAGTTTTCAAGGAAACTTGCGGCGGCTTTTTCTCTTTTTACATTGAGCTTCTCGTTAAAAACCCTTTCATTCTCACCGGGCGCTCCGGAAACGGGAACTTCGTCTGCAGACAGGAACGCCGCGTCCTTGACGGCAAAGCGGACTTTTTCGTAGAGCAGCTCTTCGCGCTGGCTTTCTTCGTAAGCGGAAACAGCTATCTTGTTATAATCGAGAACAGACCGGTAGGTCGCCAGATCAAAGACCTTGTTTTTCTGAAAATATTCATTCTCCACGATCAAATGGTGGAGCTCATCATCGCTGACCGAAATCCCCATCTCGCGGGCCGCCTGAAGCCACAATTTCTTGTCCACCAGGCTCTTGACCGTGTTTTCCTTGAGATGCATCTTTTGAAGTTGTTCCTCGCTGAATTTATCTCCCATCATTTTCCGGTAAAAAGCGATGGTCGTTTTGTAGGAAGACTGGAAGTCATCCACCGTAATCAATTCGCCATTAATTTTGGCGACGTAATCTTTTTTTCCGGCGTTGGAATTTCCAAACCCCCATCCCATGGTGATGACAAAGGTGACGGCAATGATCAGCATGATCAGTCGGTAGAACCAGGGGTTTTCGACGGCGCTCTCTCGTAGAGTCCTTAACATTATAAATCTCCTTTTAACATGGTCGGTTGGTGAAAAAGTCCATCTGTTGTATTTCCGCCGG
>DATNMI010000260.1:0-1391 GCA_035602375.1 Nitrospiria bacterium
ATTTTTCAAGGGCCTACCTGAGGCATCTTTTTCAGGCCAAAGAGATACTCGGAGTACACCTCAATACGGTTCACAACCTTTTTTATTATCTGAACCTGATGAAAGAGATCCGCGCGTCAATTCAGGACGGGAGCCTGGACGTTTTTTGCAGGGAGTTTTATCATTTACGAAGTGAATTAACTGTCAAACACCAGTGAAAAGTGGAAAGGCCTTTTGCTTATCCCCTTTTACGTTTTACTTAAATAAGGAGAAAAATGATGTTCGAGTCGATTGCCTATGCGCAAACCGCGGCGGGAGCGGGAGTCGGAGGAGAGGGCGGAAACTATTTTCTCCTCCTGATTCAGGTTGCGCTGATATTTATGGTGTTTTACTTCCTTTTAATCCGGCCACAGCAGAAGAAAGCGCAATCGCTCAAGCAGATGCTGGAAGCCCTCAAAAAGGGGGATAAGGTGGTGACGGCCGGCGGCGTCATCGGAACGGTCACCGGAATGGCGCAGGATACGGTGACCCTTCAGGTGGCCGATAACGTCAAGATCAAGGTAACGCGGGAGAGCGTTTCCGGAATAAGAAAACCGGAAGAAGAGCTGGCGTCAGAAAAATAAACTTTTGTCTTTGGAGTAAAAACAACATGAAGAAGGGTATTCGCGGCAGAATTTTTTTGATTTTTGTTACGGTGGCAGTTTCGGCGGTCTTTTTTCTTCCGTCCACAGATTATTTTAAATCTCTTCCCGGCTGGTGGCCGAAGATCTTCCCCAGCAAGGGGATCAACAAGGGACTCGACCTTCAGGGAGGGATGCACCTGGTCCTGGAAGTCCAGGAAAACAGGGCGGTGGAGATCAATCTGGAACAGATGGTCACCGGCCTTCAGGACGCCGCTTCCGAGAAAAAGCTGGAAGGGGTAATGGTGCGGAAGACCGGCGATCAGGAGCTAACGGTTGAATTTCCAAAGAAGGAAGAAAGGGATCCCTTAAACAAGATCGTCGCCGACAAATTTCCTTCTCTGCGGGTCAGGGACGGGTCGAAAGACACGAACCTGGTACTGGCGCTTCGGGATGAGGAGATCAAGGCGATTAAAGAAAACGCCATTGTCCAGTCTATGGAGATCATCCGTAACCGGATTGACAGTATTGGTGTGGCGGAACCGGTGATCCAGCGGCAGGGGAAAAACCAGATTTTAGTCCAGCTTCCCGGCTTAAAAAATCCCGCGGCGGCCATGGAGATGATTAAGACCACCGCGGTCCTGGAGTTCAAGCTCCTCGACGAAGAAAGCCCCCTCTGGCGGGAATTTCCCCAGGAACTGGCTCCTGGTCAGGAGGTCAAGGCCAAGTTCATGCAGGATTTCGGGCCGAAGGTCCCGGCGGGAGATGAAATCCTTTTTGAACGACAGACCG
>DATNMI010000050.1:0-1641 GCA_035602375.1 Nitrospiria bacterium
CCTCCCCGAGATCGATAAGCGTATGTCCGCTGTGAAATCGCTTCCAAAGCAAGCTTGGAGGGAGAGGAGTTCTAACCGGCGCTAGGAAACGGTGACAAGGTTCGGAGTGTTGGCGATAATCTCTTCAAGAGCGCTGAGAATCAGCGGGTCGAGCGTTTTCCCTGCTTCCGATTTAAGCCTCGTCAAGACCTTCCGGTTGTCCTTCAATTCAGAAAAACTTTCCACATATTGATCGGAGACGCGGATGATCCTGGAGATTACCGGGATTTCCTCTCCTTTTAGGCCGTCCGGGAGGCCTGCTCCGTCAAATCGTTCGGATTGATGGTGAATTCCGTTCACGATTTCAGGGCTCAGCCTTAGAATTTTGCAGAATTCAGCGCCCAGCTCCGATTTCCGGGTTGAAAGGTCTTCTTCGGGATTCAGATTCATATTTTTGTTTTTCAGGTAGCGGTGAAAGAATCCAAAGAGACCGATATCATGCAACCAGGCAGCCATTTCAAGGTGTTCAAGGGAGCTTGCGCCCAATCCGATCTTTTTGCCAAGGAGATTCGCATAATAGGAAACCTTGACGGTATGTTCATCGCATTCCTGCGCCGCCTCCGAGGCGAGGATCATTTCTCGTACGACGGGAAAGAGATCTGTGCCGGTTTCTTTGGGTGAGAAATCCTTTGCGAGGTAGATCTCCATCTTTTTTAATATATACGCCCGCATTATTCCAAAATTGCTGAAATCCTTGTCTGGAATATCAAGCCCAAGGGCCTGGATGAGCTCGTTCACAAACTTTTTCATTTGAGATTTTGATTTTCTGTTTTTCAGGTTCTTCTTAACAATCTCCAGAATTTCAGTGACCTCAAACGGCTTAACGAGATAATCGGATAATCCGTATCGAATTCCCTCAACGGCGGACTTCATCGTTCCAAAGCCGGTGATCATGATGACCGCCATTTCATCGTCGATCTTTCGAATTTCTCTCAAGACCTCCGTTCCCGTCATTCCAGGCATCTTGTAATCAATTGTCACAAGGTCAATCGGATTTTCTTTGATGATTTTCAGAGCTTCCAGGCCATTTGGGGCTGTGAAGATCCGGTAATAAGGATAGAGAATCATCTTCAGGGATTCCCTGGGACCTAACTCGTCGTCGACGACTAAAACGTTCGCTTCAAAGTGCTTGTTCATGATGGCTCCTGGGAATTTTTATGCTGTAATTAGTGCAAAAGTTAAGCCAGTATTTGACGTCGGAGATAGATTTATAACCTGTTGAATTTCATGAATAAAAAGATTATTCTGGATAAAAGCTTGGTTTGTTGTTAAGTAGTTATCGAAAGTCAGAACAAAAATGGGCGAATTTAGCTAATGGGTGGGGAGGGTCTTGATTTATCTGTGTTCATGGCGATATTCAAAAAGGTCTGGAAGTTTCCTGAGGTCTTCATCAGGGGGTTTATCCATTATTTAACATAATATACATTATCAGACGTTACAGAAGAAGGACTATCTACCATAAAAAGGATATAGGAAATGCTGAATTTATTGAAAGTAGAGCTTCTTACTCTGGCCGAAGGCGCCCAGGAACTGATATATTCCGTTGCGGAGAAGGTCGATTACAGGATGAAATCGTTCAAGATTGCACTCCTTGGAAAGGAG
>DATNMI010000057.1:0-2862 GCA_035602375.1 Nitrospiria bacterium
ATGCGTCGTAGTTATAGTGCGTCGAGGGGGGCGTTGTCAAGCGCCGACCGAAAACATTCTTTCATTCTTCTGAAATAGCCCTGCCCAGTTCCAGACCCTGTGAAAGACAGTCCCAGACAGAAACCCCTTTTAAAAAATTTCCAGCCAGGTAGAGACCCGGAACCTGCTTCAGCTCTTTTTCAATCGTCTCGATTTTCCTCGGGTGATTCAGGTCATACTGCGGGATCGCCTTCTCATGTCTCAGGATATGAACAAATTCAGGCCCTGATTTCAGCCCCAGCAATTTATCCAGCTCCTTTAAGGCCGTTTCAAGCAGTTCCGGGTCGCTTTTTCCAAGAACCCCGCGGTTGCGGGTCCCGCCGATAAAACAGGTCATCAGGATTTTTCCTTCCGGCGCTCTTCCGGGATAAAGATTTGAGTTAACTCTGAAACCAAGAAGCTGAAATTCCTCCATTTTCGGTATTAAACAGCCGGAACCGTTAAAAGGTTTCTTTAAGATAGATTTTGAAAAACCGAGATTAAGGATCGCCACGGGAGCATACTCGATCGATTCCAGGGTGTCGGCCAATTGAGAAGAGATATGCCTTACAACGGGGGCGGAAACATAGGCCGGAGAGGCAAGAACGACTTTGCCGGCCCGGACAGACTCCCGCCCGCTCCCTTTTCTCACATTGAGAATAAACTCTCCCGAAGCATCGCGCGATAGAGATTCAACGGCGCTGTTTAATTCGATTCTGTCCCGCAAGATTGTAAACAGTCTTCCCGGCAAAACTCCCAGGCCGGCTTTAAAGGAAAAAAGGTCGATCCGTCGGCTCCTCTTTTCCTCCCGCTTTCTTTTGATAAACCCTTTGACAAGACTTCCGTACCGCGTCTCCAGATCGGTCAATCTTGAAAATGTCGCCTCCATCGAGAGATTTTCCGGATCGCCGGCATAAATACCCTCGATCATCGGATCAACGATATAATTCATGAATTCGTTCCCGAACCTGCGGCGGACAAATTGGGAAATGCTTTCAGCCTGTCTGTTCGGAAAAGGAGAAATAAACGGCTCCCTCAAGACGCGTAGCTTCCCAAGGGGAGATAAAATCGAAGTGGTTAAAAACTGAAAGGGGGAACGGGGGAGAGAGACCAGCCTCCCTTTCCTGAGAATAAAGCGGGCTTTTGATTCAGAGGCCTGGAAAATCCTCTCGACATCTAACCCGATCTCCGAGCAAAAGTCATCCAGCCGGGCGTTGAGGTTTAAAAGAGAGTTTGGGCCATGCTCGAGAAGATAGCCCTCCCGCCGTTCTGTCCGGATCATTCCCCCGGTCGCGTCTTTCGGTTCAAAAAGGGAAAACTCCGCCCCGTGCTTCATCAAAGCGTAACCCACCGACAGGCCGGATATTCCTCCCCCTGAGACGGCGATATTCTGTTTTTTGGTATTTTCCGGGTTCATTCAGGAAATTTAGGGCTTTTCCCGGGTATTCGCGATATCCGGGATTTCGGCTTCATCAAGCCCTGACAATTTAACCGTGTATAGTCTGTAATAAAGGCCTCTCCGGAGCATCAGCTCGTCATGGGTGCCCGCTTCCACCAGTCTCCCCTTTTCCATGACCAGAATCCTGTCAGCCGACTGAATGGTAGAAAGCCGATGGGCGATAATAAAGGTTGTTCTGTCTTTCATGAAATGGTCCAGGGCATCCTGGATCAGGGTTTCCGATTCATTATCCAGGGAAGAGGTCGCTTCATCCAGAATCAGGATTCGCGGGTTTTTAAGAATCGCCCGCGCGATCGCGATCCTTTGCCGCTGTCCGCCTGACAGGTTGATCCCTCTCTCTCCAACGATCGTGTCATATTTCCCCGGAAGGTTCCGGATAAACTCATCCACATGTGCCGCTTTGGATGCCCGCGCCATCTCCTCTTCGGACGCCCCTTCTTTTCCGTAAAGGATATTCTCCCGGATCGTCCCGCCAAAAAGAAAGGTCTCCTGCGGAACCAGGCCGAGTTGCCCATAATAATCTTTCAGCCGGATCTCCCGGATATCGGTTCCATCCATTTCAATGGAGCCCTTCTGAGGGTCATAAAACCGGTGGAGAAGATTGACCAGGGTAGTTTTCCCAGCACCGCTCGGCCCGACAATGGCCACAACCTCTCCCCTGCCCACAGAGAAAGAGATATCTTTCAGGATTTCGCGGTCCGCGTCATATCCGAAAGAGACCCGGTTAAACCGGATGTTCCCATCCGCCCGGGTGATCGACCGGGCATGATCGCTTTCATAGACCGATGATTTTTCATCAAGGATTTCAAAAACTCTTTCCGTGGCCCCCTGCACCTCCTTGATCTGCGAGAAGATTCTGGCAAAGGCGGAGAACGGGAGCATGAGAATTCCCCCGTAGAGGACGAACGAAATGAGGTCGCCGGGGGTCATATTCCCGCGGACAATTTCGACGCTCCCGTACCAGAGGACCATCGCGGCCGCAGTCAGGGTAAGAAACGTAATCACGGGAACGAAAACCGCGAGAACGCGGGACTTCTGCATCGAAATATCAAAAATGGATTCGAGTTGCCATGAAAACTTCCGGGAGGTCTCCTCCTCCCTCACAAACGATTTGACGATCCGGATTCCGGAAACCACCTCTTCCAGAAGGGTGCTGTTTTCCGCAAGACTATCCTGCAGTTTTGTTGATAACTTCTTGAGGTTCTTGCCAAAAACCTTTGCCACAACCACCAGGAAAGGAATAACCGCAAGCGTGATCAGACAGAGTTTCCAGTTCATATAAAAGAGAATCCCGAGCCCTCCAAAAAGGGTCACGGTATGCTTGGCGAGGTCTACCGGAATGCCTGTGGCGATCTTCTGGATTGCGGTCACATCATTGGTCAGCC
>DATNMI010000262.1:0-6269 GCA_035602375.1 Nitrospiria bacterium
AATTGGAATTCCAATCGCGCCAGCCAGGCCCAGAAGTTTGAGAGACCCGATAATGGCATGCGCCATTCCGCCCCCCGTCTCTCCCACCGGTTTTGGAAGATTGGTGAAGAAGGCCCAGCTAAAGGAACTGATTCCGTGAAACACGATATACCCCAAAATAAAGAAAAGGACGGAGAGAACCAGGAGCGAACTCAAACCAGTCAGGGCGAGCATGAGATGATTGGTAATTTTCCGCCTGAGAATGAATGACGACGTCATGAGCGGCCCTTGACCTTCATTGACATGTTGGAAATAAGCAACCTTGCGAGCGCATGAATGACAATGGTCACCAGGAAGAGAATCAAGCCGATTTCAATGAGAGACTGGATATAAAAATCGGAGGTCGCTTCTGTAAATTCATTAGCGATGACGGCTGCCATGGTATAGGCCGGTTCAAAAAGGGAAAGCCTGATTTCCGGGCGGTTGCCGATCACCATGGTGACCGCCATGGTTTCTCCCAACGCACGGGCGAGGGCGAGAAAAACGGAACCGATAATACCCGAACGTGCGTAAGGGAGGACGGCCACCCAGATCATTTCCCAACGGGTAGCCCCAAGAGACAAAATGGCCTCCCGTTGCGTCCCCGGAACTGTCAAAATAACTTCACGGGAGACGGAAATAATAAACGGAAGAATCATGATCGCGAGCAGAACGCCTGCCGTCAGCAAACCAACACCATAAGGGGCGCCCAACACCCGCATCCAGGGAACCAGAATAAAGAGTCCGATAATTCCATAGATCACGCTGGGAATAGCGGCCAAGAGTTCAACGACAAAACTAACCGGGTTTGAAAGCCATGCGGGGGCCAGTTCCGAAAGAAAGATCGCCATCCCAAGGCCGACAGGCAGAGCGATCAGGAGCGCAAGACCGGAGGTGGCGAGAGTTCCATATAGGAACGGGAGGGCCCCAAACTGCTCGTTGACCGGGTCCCAGACGGTTTTCCAGAAGAAAGAGAGGCCGAATTTTTCAATTGGTAGCCTGGAATGAATCACAAGCTCCACGGCAATTAAAAGGGTTACCCCGAAAATCGAAAGCGCGATAAGCAGGAGCGTGTTTTTGAAAAGAAAATTGACCGCCCGGCTTCTGGAGTAGGAGAAGAGGGATTTGGCTTTAGCTTCGGCAGTTTTCATGAAATAGATCGCGGGTGGATAAAGATTTAAAACTTAAGCTTACCGCCACACGATCACCAAACGATCAAATCCAGATCACATCCGTGTAAACTATTTTAGTTTTCCTTTTTGGGAAGGAGGGTTCCACCTTAATCATTGTCACAATCAATAGCTGCGTTGTGGACTCCATTTCGCTTGGGAAAAATCAATATACAGGCAACGATGAAAATGATTAAGGCCGCGGAAGCAGTGTAACGACTCAACGCAAGGCCGCCGGCATTCAATGGCTTATCCAGAAAATCACCCACCACGGCGCCAAAAGGGCGGGTAAGGATAAAAGCCGTCCAGAAAAGCAACGTTCTAGAGATATTCGTCCCGTAAAAGGCAGCCAATACCAATCCCAAAAGTATGCTGAAGACAATTACCCCTCCTCTATATCCAATGCCAGCCGTATCAGCGGTCCAGTCTCCCAGTGCGGTGCCCAGAGTCTGGGAAAACATGATCGTAATCCAATAGAACATCTCTTCATTTGGCGAACTTACCGTATCAACAGAAATAGAACCCAGCAACCTATGCCAAATAGACATAGAAACGATCAACAAAGTCATCAGCAGTAAAGATCCTCCCGCATAGCCGATCCCGAGTGAGCGATCTGCAAAATCGGCCAAAGTTGTTCCGACTGTCGTAGTCGCGATGATGGTCGTCCAGTACAGAAAAGGGTGAAAACGCTCGGCCTTGATTTGGGCAGTTACTGCGACGAGAAAAATCACGGCAAAGATCGCGGTCCCGACCAGATAACCCAGATTCATCGACATCGACACTGCGTCACCACCAGTTTCTCCCAGGGTAGTGGCGGCGATTTTCATAATCCAGAAGATCAAGGTCACTTCTGGCACCTTGCTCAAAGCGTGTTCAGCGGTACGGTTCATACGGGTCTACCTTTTCTATTTGTTCCACCTATGAGTATTTTGATTTTAAATCAATCCACGATAACAGGAAATTTTTTTAAGGCTTGAGGGAGAGGTTGTCGATGAGGCGGGTTTTGCCTATCCAGACGGCGAGAACCAGCCGGGCTTCTTTTTCAATCCGCATCAGGGGCTCAAGCGTTGCGGGATTGACAATCTCCGCATAGTCAAGACGGGCTGAAGGCTCGTTACCGATCTCACGGAGGACGATGGCCTTAAGCAATTCCGCGCTCCGCTCCCCCGTCTTAAGCTTTGCCTCAACCAGCTTCATGGCCCGGTAGAGGACGGTCGCGGCCTTTCGTTCTTCCGGGAAGAGGTAGCTGTTGCGGGAGCTCATGGCAAGCCCGTCTTTTTCCCGAACCGTAGGCCGGACGATTACTTTCACCGGAAGAAACAATTCCCGGACCATCTGCCCGATCACTACGGTCTGCTGAAAGTCTTTTGCTCCCAGGTAAAGAAGGGAAGGCTGAACCACGTTCAGGAGTTTGAGAACGATCGTCGCTACCCCCTGGAAATGGCCGGGACGGGAGACGCCGCAAAGAACATTCGTCAACTTACTCATCCCTGCAAAGACCAAAGGATCTTCGTCAATCATCTCCGAAACGTTTGGCGTAAAGAGATAATCGACTCCCGCATTCCGGCATTTGGCCGCGTCCCCGGCGGGATCTCTCGGATAACGGGCGAGGTCTTCCGATGGTCCGAACTGCAGGGGATTGACGAAAATAGAGACGACGATGATGTCGGTCCGTTTTTTCGCCTCTTCCATCAGGGAAATATGTCCGTCATGAAGGAACCCCATGGTTGGGACAAATCCCACCCGGAGCTTGCCGGACCGGAACGACGCTCCAAGCCTCCGCATCTCTTCCCTTCTTGACAGGGTCTTCATGATTCGGCTATTTCAGGTTCATCGGGTGGTAATACTGGACGCCACTCTTCATCTGGCGGATCTGGCGGATCAGGTCTTCCCGCTCTTCCGGGGTCTGAACAAAGTCGATATCGTTGGTCTGGATGATCAGAATCGGAGACTGGGTATAACTAAAGAAGAACTGGTTGTAGCTTTCAATGAGGGCATGAAGGTATTCAGAGGTAATCTCTTTTTCGTAGTCTCGCCCTCTCTTCTTGATTCTCTGAAACAGGACTTTGGGGTCGGCCTGAAGATAGATTACCAGGTCAGGCCGGGGAATTCTTCCCGTCAGAAGGTGGAGGACCTGCTGGTAAAGATCAAACTCTTCATCGTTCAGGTTCAGGGCCGCGAAAATTCTGTCTTTTGCGAAAAGATAATCCGAAACGGTGTTTTTTGAAAAGATGTCGAGCTGAAACAGTTCCTGTTGCTGCCGGTAGCGCGAAAAAAGGAAGAAGATTTGCGTCTGGAAGGCGTAGAGTTCGGGGTGCTGATAGAACCGGTGGATAAACGGATTATCCTCGGCCTTTTCAAGAATAATTCTGGCTTTCAGCTCTTTTCCCAGAATCTGGGCGAGCGAGGTCTTTCCGACGCCGATCGGTCCTTCTATCGCGATATACCGGTTTTCTTTCATTGGGCCGCAGCTTTCTGGTTTTCCCTCCGGCGATAGCAGACGACCTGGTAGCCGGAGGACTCGTCTTTCAGAAGGTCTTTGATGCTTTTCTTAAAAACCGGGTGCTCCCAATCCGGCGCGATTTCCGAAAGAGGCGCCAGAACAAATTTTCTTAAATGAAGCCGTGGATGGGGTACGATCATCTTCTCTTTTTGAAGAATCCGGTCTCCGTAAAAGAGGAGATCAAGATCGAGCGTTCTTGGTTCTTCCTGCCCGGTTCCGAGTCTTCCGCTCTCCTTTTCGATCCGCAACAGCGCCTCCAGGAATTTCTCGGGAGATAAGCCGGTTTCCGCCTTTAAAACGGCATTTAGAAAGAGTGGTTGATGTGTTTCACTGACCGGCTCGGTTTCATACAAGGAGGACAGCTCAAGAATAGAGGTTTCTCCGGCTATTTTCCCGATCTCCCTGACGCCAAAATCGATATAAGCTTCCCGGTCACCCAGGTTTGAACCCAGGCCGATAAACACGATCATTAAAGTCCCAATACGGCCTGCATGTCATAGAGTCCCGGCGGTTTGCCTTCCACCCAGGCCGCGGCCACCAGCGCCCCCTGGGCAAAGTTCTCACGGTTGGTAGCCCGATGGGTAATTTCGAGCCGTTCTCCGGGCCCGGCAAAATAGACCGTATGCTCCCCGACAATGTCTCCGGCCCTGATCGACTGAATCCCGATTTCTTTCTTTTTCCTCTCCCCGATCATCCCTTCACGGTGATAGACCGCGACCGATTCCAGTTTTTCGCCTATCGACTCCGCCAGTATCCGCGCAATCTTCAGCGCTGTTCCGCTCGGAGCATCCTTCTTGAGACGATGATGGCTCTCGATGACTTCCATGTCATAATCGAGGCCTAACACGGAAGCCGATTCTTTCAGGATCTTGAACATCACATTGACCCCGATGCTCATGTTCGGAGAAAAAACGACCGGAAGTCTTTCGGCGGCCGCTGAAATTCTCCGCGCCTGATCGGCAGAAAAGCCTGTCGTACCGATCACCACGGGGACACGGGTCTCTTCGGCCCATTTCAATGTCTCAAGCGCCGCTTCAGGGGAGGAAAAGTCGATGCAGACTGTGCCTTTGGATGGACGAGGAGGGAATCTTTCCGTAATGGGAACACCCGCCTTCTCAAGACCGGCGATCTCGCCCGCGTCTTTTCCGGCCATGGGGTGGCCCGCTCTTTCAACAGCTCCCAAAAGCCTGAATTTCTTGTTCTGGAGAAGAAGGGAGAGGATCCGGATTCCCATTCGACCAGCGGCGCCATGTATGACTACGCTTGTCATCTTCGATGTTCCCTGTTTAGATTAATTTGAATTCTTTGAGAACTGTCTGAAGCTTCACCCTGTTTGCGGACGACAAAGGGGTCAAAGGGAGCCGGATTTCCGCTGAAATCTTACCCATCAACTGCAACGCGGCCTTGACAGGTATCGGATTTGTCTCAGTAAACATCGCGTCATGGAGAGGAAGGTAATGATAATGAAGCTTCCTCGCGCCGGCAATATCTCCCGCGTTAAACCGGTCGACCATATCTCTTAACGCCGCGGGAGCGATGTTGGAAGTAACGGAGATCACCCCTTTGCCTCCTATGGCAAGGACAGGCAGTGTCAATCCATCGTCTCCGGACAGAAGAACCAGCCGGTCTCCGCACAGCCGGATGATCTCCATCATTTGGGGAATGGAACCTGAAGCTTCCTTGATCGCCACAATATTTTCAAGCGCTGAAAGGCGAGCCACTGTTTCGGGAAGCATATTGACTCCGGTCCGTCCCGGAATATTATAGAGGATCAGCGGGAAAGGGGCCTTTGATGTGATCTCTTCATAATGACGGAAAAGCCCTTCCTGGGTCGGCTTGTTATAATAGGGGGTCGTCAGAAGCGCCCCGTCAGCACCGCCGTCCATGGCAAACCGGGTCAGCGAAACAGCCTCTTCGGTACTGTTGGAACCGGTTCCAGCGATCACTTTGACCCTTCCTTTGGCGGCTTTGACGGCAAAGGAAATCACTTCCTTATGTTCGTCATGGGAAAGCGTCGCCGATTCCCCGGTTGACCCGCACGGAACAATTCCATCCACGCCGGAGGCAACCTGGCTCTCGATCAGGCCGGCCATGGCCCCGGAATCAAATTTTCCACCCTTAAAAGGGGTCACCATGGCGGTGAAAACGCCTTTGAACTCTATTTTCTTTTTCATAGCTTCAAATCCCCCGCTCCGCAAAAGCGGTCATTTAATATTTTGACCTGTCGACCGGAGAGTCAGACATCGCCCTCATACCGCCAGGAATCGGAAGTCAGCACCCCCTGGATAACAACCCGGGCCTCCCCCTCAAGAAAAATATCGGACATTTCCCCTTTTGAAGACTTGAAATAGACTTTGAGCGGGATATTCCCTTTGGGATAGATCGTAACCGGTGACGACATCTTGCGCGCCAGGTGGCCGATCAGCGCGGAAGCTACTGCGCCCGTTCCGCACGCCAGCGTCTCTCCCTCCACGCCGCGCTCATAAGTGCGGATTCGTATCTCATGTTCGCTTAAAATATCGACAAAATTCGCGTTGGTCCCCTCCGGTTTGAAATCGCCATGGTTCCTGACGATCGCT
>DATNMI010000072.1:0-3390 GCA_035602375.1 Nitrospiria bacterium
AAGTGTTTTTCGGAGAAGGCCCCCGGGCGTTTATTTCGTGATTTTGAAATAGGATGTTATTTTCAAGAGATCTTCAGACTGCGTGGCCAGGTCCTTCGCATACCCTTCCCTGCTTTTCACAAGCTCCAGATTTTCCGAAGAAACCTTTTTGATGTTCTGGGCCGCGTTGAGAATGTTGGTGCTTCCTGAACTCAGCTCTACCATCGCCGATTTTACGAAATTGATCATCTTCCGGATCTCTTCCATTTTATCGGTCACATGGGTGGTTTCCTTCGAGTTTTCAACGGTGTAATTCTTAACCTGGGTAGACACTTCTTTCATCAATGAAGAGGCGCTGACCACCTGGGAGGTCTCTTTCTCCTGTTCCTGGGTAATCCCGAATATCCGCATGGCTTCATTGGCGATTTTTCCGGTCTCCTCGGAAATTCTTTTACTGGCGGCCGCCTGGCTGGTGACGGCCGAAGTGATATGGTTGATCATTTCTGAAGAATCATGGGCGCTCTTGATAATATTATTCAACGCTTCCGACGCCTGGTTGGCCTTCTGCACGCCCGCTTCGATGACCTGATTCCCGCCTTTCACCAGGTCAGCCGCATGAACCGACTCTTCCTGCAAAACGCGGATCAATTCCTTGATTTCTCTTGTCGATATGACGGTCCGGTCGGCCAGGTCCTTGATTTCGCTCGCCACCACTGCAAAGCCTTTTCCATGTTCCCCGGCCTGCGATGAAATGATCGCCGCATTCAAAGCCAGGAGATTGGTCTCCTCGGCGATGTTGTTGATCACCGTCAGGATTTTCCCGATCTGCTGGGTTTTTTCTCCGAGGCTTTGCATCACGTTTCCGGTTTCAAGCCCGTTCTCTTTAATTTTCAGAATTCCTTCCAGCGTGGACCGAACGTCCTCGACCCCCCTCTGGGCATGGGCAAGGGACTCCTGGGAAAGCGACTGGGTGCTTTCGATGCTCTGGCCGACATTCTGAATAATTCCATCCAGAACACGGGTTTCTTCGGCAGTATTCAAGGCGGCCTTTGAGAGAATATCGGTGTTGCGGTTGATATCTTTGACGCCGGTAGAAATCTGGCCGATTGAACTGATCGTCTGCGTGATTGAATTGGAAAGCGTTTCCATGTTCTCAGCCACCACTTTGGTGGTTTGCCCCACTTCAATCACGGAAGTGGCGTTTTTTTCGATTCCGATGGTCAGCTGAATAATTTCTTTCTCTACCTGCTTTACGGAATGGTTGAGCGATTCCAGAAACTGGCTGGTTTCCGAAGAGCCGACAAGCGTCGTTTCGGCGCCCTGTTCGATCAGCCTGGCCCCTTTAAAGACCTCTTGTGAAATCTCCGAGAGTTTTTGGGCCGACGCCTGAAGTTTGTGCAAAACCCTGCTCATCTGGTCCACTAAAAGATTCGAGGAATTCGCGACATCCCCCAGTTCATCTCTTGACTTGAGAGTAAGCTTTTTGCTGAAATCCCCTTCGGACAATAATTTTAACTGCCGGACGAGGATTTTAAGCCCTCCGGTAATTTTCCGGCTGAACAGATAAACGAGGACAGTCCCAAGAAAAATAATCCCCACGGCCAGGAAAATCATCCTGTTTTTCATTTCCGCCATCCGCTCCCGCATGCTCGCAAGCGACAGTTCCAGCCGGATCCAGCCGGTGGTCTTCCCCTCAAGAACCATCGGCTCAATGAGGATGAGGATTTCATTGCCGTTCTTATCGGAAGCATATTGAAGGATTTCCTCCTTTTTCGCAACGGCCTTGTCGAACAGCGGATCATTCGCAACAGACTCTCCTATTCTCGAAATGTCTCTCGACGCGGAAATCATCCGGGTCTCGTCAACAAAATAAATCTCGGAGACATCGGGAAATTTGGAAAAATTCTTAAGAGAATCCTGAATTAAAAAGAGGTTGTCCAGAACGACTTTGGCCCCTGTTAAAGAGAGGCTCAGAGCGGTTGCTTTGGCCTTTGATTCCATTCCTTCCCGGATAATCCGCTCTTCCTGCCGGAGGACAAAAACGGTTATAAAGGAATTCAAAAGAATCAGAAGAAAAGCCACCAAAATGCAGAATTTGATCTGAATTGATATTTTAAACATGTCTAATCCTGTCTCCTCCCCTGCAAACCGCCCCGACTGTTGATTTACCGGGGCGACATATCCGCGATCATCGTCTTTTTCTCGCCCGGTCCGATCGTGACCTCTTTTTCCATCTCCACATACCCCTCTCCCATGATCTTGACTTTGTATTTTCCGGGCGGAATCTCCGATATTCTAAAATGTCCATTATCATCCGTCAGAGCAAAATAAGGGTTTGGCATTACATACAAGTCCGCGTTCATGAAGGTATGGGCGTCGCATTTGACCTTGATAAATCCCGCCTGGGTCACTTCCTTCTTGATGTTCTTTCCGCCTGGGGGCATAACAACGTTTAAGAAGGTATTGCCTTCTAACTTGAGATGGGTGTTGTGAAGCACGGGGTCAGAGTTCCTGATTTCCACAAAATCCCCGGGCATGCCCGCCAGCGCATGGGGAACGAACCGGCATTTCTGATTGGTCAGCACAAGCGTCGTAGAAACTCTTTTCTTTCCTTTTGTGACTCCCTCAATAGAAACAAGGAGGTTCTGGATCCCCTGATTGGCCCGATTGACGACATAAGCCTCATCTTCCACAGTTTCGCCGCAGACATCGGGATTGTGCGTGACTTTAGCGACCTTGTTCGGGGGAACCGGGACCTTTATTTTAATCGTTCCGGAAAGTTCCCCGCCGTGGCCGACAGTAGTTCCTTCATAGGCGCCCGCATTGAAGGAAAACAGGGCAAGAAAAAACAGACCGATGGCAGAAGCGCCGAAAATTCGTTCCCACAATCTCATAAACCACTCCTTTTTTTAAAATGAATAAAAACGCCCTGAATCGTTTTCCTAATTGGAAAATGTTTCCACTGAGCGCCAAATGCTATTTCGGAGAAGCTCCTGAGGCCCTCCTACTCCTTAAGCGACCGGACATAATAGACCAGCGCCCAGATTTCTTCCGGTTTTAATTGGTCGACAAACGACGGCATCGGAGTTCCTCCCAAGCCGTTGGAAATGGTCCTGAAAATTTTCCAATCTTCTTTTCCGGTTTTAATATTTCCCTTCGTAAAATTGGCTGGGGTTATGGGGTTCTCCCAATCATCTTTGAGTTCTGGGGCGCTGGCCCCGTCTCCCCGCCCCTTCTCGCCATGACAGGTGGCGCACCCTGTTTTTTCATAAACCTTTTTCCCTTTTTCCGCCATCACCGCGGGGTCCGCATGGGGCGGAGGGTAGATAAAGGTGGCCCGTCCCGGCCTGTCTTTGGAAAACCTGGGTGAAAATGATTTGATATATTCAATGACATACTGCTTGTCAAACT
>DATNMI010000268.1:0-1396 GCA_035602375.1 Nitrospiria bacterium
GGCCCGTCGCTATCCAATCCCCCCCCTGGGAGATCCGGACCTCTTCCAGCAGCTGATATCGGACAACCCGGCCCGTTTCCATAATCGTTTTTCTGATCTTCCGGGCCTCCGACGCGATATCCCGCCGAATCAAGGTGGCGGGTACGGCCCATCTCCGGGCGGTCTCTCTGGCAAATTCTTCATCCTCGTCCGCTTCCCGCCCCCGCAGAAGATGGTTCAGATGTACCGCATGCAGGGAAAGGGGATATTGCGCGCCCGCCTCCAGAAGAAGGTGAAGCAGACAGGTGGAATCAGGCCCTCCCGAAACCGCCACGATCAGGAGCGACCCCGGTTTGACGCCCGCCGCTTTCAGCTTATTAAAAACCTCGTTTAACAAATGATCCCTTTCCCGCCAAGAATTTCCTTGCCTTTGAGAATGTCCTGCCCGATCCGCGCTACCAGCTCATCCCGTCCGGAAAACTTCATCTCGCCGCGGACTTTTCCGTAAAAATGGACTCTGAGGTTCTGTCCGTAAAGTTTCCCGGAAAAATCATAGAGATGGACTTCCAATTGCCGTTTTCTTTTTTCAAAAGTCGGCTGTGTGCCGATATAAGCAATTCCAGGAATCGGTTTTCCGTCCAGACTGCCGGTAATTGCATAGACCCCGTCGAGCGGGATGACCTTGTCCTCCGGAGAAAGGTTGGCGGTCGGATATCCAAGCGCTCTTCCCCGGTTCTCTCCTTCAATGACCTTCCCTTCGAGCCGGTATGGCCTGCCCAGCATCGGGATAACCGCGTCCATATTTCCTTCCCGCACCAGTTCCCGGATCAGCGAAGAGCTGACCCGCTGTCCCGATGTCATGACGGCGGGCACCACATGAACATCAAATCCGAATTCCCCGCCCAACGCCCGAAGCGTCTCGATATTCCCGGACCGGTCCCGTCCAAACCCGTAATTCGGTCCGACAAAAACCTCCCTCACCCGCGCGTCCCGGGTCAGAAAACCGGCCGCGAACGCCCTCGGTGTCTGGGCCGCGAAGATCAGCGTAAACGGGATTGAAAGGACGATATCGACGCCGCTCTCCGCGATTAACTCCAGTTTTTCCTCCTCCAGGGTCAGAAGCTCCAGGCTTCGCAACGGGTGAAGCACCCTGACGGGATGGGGAGAAAACGTCAACGCGACGGAAGTCCCCCCTTTTTCTTTCGCCCTTCGGGCAACGCCCCCCAGGATCGCCTGGTGGCCGATATGAAAGCCGTCAAAGTTCCCCAGTCCAAAAACAGGATAGTCCATTGAAGGGATGTCTGAAATTTTCCTGAAAATCCTCGCCGTCATCCGTTTAGCGCCCTGGCTGCCTCTTTCGCAAAATAGGTCAGGATCATGTCCGCACCGGCCCTCCGGATTGAAATCAGCGATTCCA
>DATNMI010000111.1:0-3213 GCA_035602375.1 Nitrospiria bacterium
CTCCGACAGGACCATGGAGATGCTGTTGAATTATCATTACCCCGGGAATATTCGGGAACTTGAGAATATTATTGAACATGCCCTGGTCCTCTGTAACGGGAACACCGTCCTTCCCGAACACCTGCCCCGCGACATCCAGATTCTAAAAACCGATCATCTTGAGCGAGCCATGGGCCGGGAACACCCTCTGGAAGCGATGGAACGGGAGTTAATCATAAAGATCCTGAATCAGGCGAACTGGAATTTCAAAGAAACCGCTGAAAAACTGAAAATCAGCCGGACAACATTATGGCGAAAAATGAAAGATTATCATATCGCAAAGTAATGATGTTTAATTTTTGAAACATGTTCCAATAATGAAAAATAATGATAACCATTTAAATTTGTTGAAATTTAATGAGGAATGTTCCATAATACATGTACCTTTTGGAACCAATATGAAAGAGCTAAAAAAAGGGTGGCACGTGTAAGTTATTGTTTTAACAGAGGTAAATTATATTTTCAGTATGTGGTACAGAATTTGCTCCTTACTAGGGATAACGACTAAAACAGTCGGATTAATTAAGGAGGGCGGAAAAAATGACGTGTACACGATGTACCGGGGAAATGATCATTGAGAAGTTTCAGGATATTCAGGATGACACCGGAAAAATGACTTTCTTTGGCTGGCGTTGCCTGATCTGCGGGGAGATTTTCGACCCTGTGATCCATACCAACCGGAAACTTCATCCACCCCCGCTGGTGGGAAAGAACCGGAAATTGATCATCGCCTCAAAACGGTAATTAGGAAGAGAAGGGCAGTTTTTATTGTGAATAGAGGTTTTAAAGAGGCCGGTTACCGCCTTCTGCTGAAGGAGGATGTCCCGTTCCGTTCCTTCAGGGAAAAGTCCCCCCGCACGATGGAAGCCTACCGTGCGGACGGGGGCTATGAAAGCCTCATTAAGGTGATCCGGCAGAAGAAGCCGGCGGAAGTTCTCGAAGAAATTCAGAAATCCGGATTGCGCGGACGCGGCGGAGCCGGCTATCCCGCATGGCGGAAATGGGAAATGGTTTCCGCGAAAGAAGAATCCCCGAAATACCTTTGCGTCAACGGCGCAGAGGAGGAACCGGGCACGTTTAAAGACCGGGTACTGCTCCGAACCAATCCTCACCAACTGCTTGAAGGAGCGTTAATCGCGGCTTTGACCGTGGGGGCTTCGGTCATCTATCTCTACATCAACCGGAAATTTTCAGAAGAGCTCAAGGGGATGGCGGCCGCCCTGGCAGCGGCCCGCGGGGAGCGGTTCTGGGGAGAAGATATCCTCGGTTCTCGAAGAAATATTGACGTCATTATTTTCCCGAGCCCGGTGGCTTATGTTGCGGGAGAAGAGACCGCCATGCTGGAGGTCATCGAAGGCCGACGGCCGGCACCCAGGCAGAAACCCCCCTTCTATCCGGTTCATAACGGGCTGTATGGCAAGCCGACCCTGGTGAATAACGTTGAAACGCTTTCTCATGTGCCGCATATCCTGAGGATGGGCGGAGAGGCCTACCGGAAGATCGGCGTTGCAGACAGCTCCGGAACCTCTCTTTTCAGCCTGACCGGAAATGTCAACAATCCCGGGGTTTACGAGCTTCCAATGGGAACCCCGCTTCGACAGCTCATCGATGATCTGGGAGGAGGCTTGTCGGGGTCTGGAAAGTTAAAAGCGGTGTTTCCGGGAGGGCCTTCATGCGGCCTGATCGGGGGAGACGATCTGGACGCCAACCTCGACTATGAGGCTTTAAAAAAACGAGGGACCGCGTTCGGGACAGGGGCGGTGATTGCTTTTGACGACGAGACCTGCCTGGTCAACGCCGGGCTCCATATCACGGAGTTCTTCAGCGAAGAGTCGTGCGGGCAGTGCCCCCCCTGCAAAATGGGGGGGAAACATCTGGCCGACCTTCACCAGAAGATCGAATCGGGACATGGAGAGATGGAAGACCTCCAGTCGATCGAGCAGATCTGCAGCGTCGTCAAGGGGAGGGGCTATTGCAGTCTGATTACCGGGGCGTCGGTAACGGTTGAGAGCCTGGTTCGTAATTTCCGGGAAGAGTATGAGAACCATATTCAAACCGGGAAATGCGGGATGAAAAGCGGGCAGATCATGCAAAACATTGATTGATTTCAGCCGCCGGCGGTGTTATAAATAAAGACAGGGTCGGGCTATCTTAGAAGGCCCTTTTAATAAAAAAAGACGGAGAAAATGAATGATTACACTGACAGAAAAAGCGGGTACGAAATTAAAAGAGATTCTTGAAGCGGAACAAAAAGCCGGTTACGGCCTTCGGATCAATGTGAAGGGCGGAGGCTGCAGCGGTTTCCAGTATGGGATGAGCTTTGAAGAAGCCGCCCAGGCCGGAGACGAAGTCGTTGAAGCCAACGGCGTGAAGCTCTTTATTGATTCCGAGAGCGTTCCGCTCTTAAACGGAATTCAGGTCGATTATATCGACAGTGTGGACGGCGCGGGATTTGCCATCAAGAATCCCAATGCAACATCTTCCTGCGGCTGTGGAAAATCGTTCAGCGCCTAAACAAAGCGACAAGATAACAGCAGTTTTTAACCTACCCCACACCAACGCAAGGAGAACTATGGCCAGCCTTCGGTACAAAGCCTCCCAGTTTTCTCATCATGTCGATGAAACAGGGTTTCTGGAGTCTCATCAGGAGATCGGGGTTCGGGAGTGGAACCGTACGAACGAGGTTCTTCTCCGCGACCTGGGCCGGGTGATATTTGATATGATGGCCATGGAGTGTCAAGAACCGGAAGAAAACATCATCTGGAATTAAAAAAGGATCGTGAGGGGTCAGGAGACAGGGTGTAGGGTGTAGAGAGAACTTAAGGATGACGAGGAAAGCTGTATTATGTTAAAAATAGCTGATCACTGGTCCCTGTCCCCTATACCCTACGCACTGCACCCTGTCCCCTATGAAGTCTAAACCTTTCTATTCAGGCGGAGAATGGGTCTCCTCTCCTAAAGAATCGGTCATCCTTGACCCTTATAAAAGAGAGCCCGTCGCCCGGATCTCTCTTGCCAGTTCCAATCAAGTCCAGCAGGCCGTAGAACAGACCGTCGCCGCCTTTTTACAAACACGTAAACTCGACGCCTATACCCGCTCTGAAATACTCCGCCAGGTATCGGCCGGAATTGAATCGCGAAAAGAAGAATTCGCGAAGACCCTGTCGATGGAGG
>DATNMI010000119.1:0-2269 GCA_035602375.1 Nitrospiria bacterium
TATGATCGCGGGTCCCAGCGAAGTCCTGGTGCTCGCGGACGAAACAGCCGACCCGGCTCTGGTCGCCTCGGACCTTCTGGCACAAGCAGAACATGACGAAAAGGCCCATCCGGTATGCATGACTCCGTCGAGGGGTCTCGCGGGAAAAATCCTGCAGGAGGTCGGCAAACAGCTCAAGACGCTCGACCGGAGAAAAATCGCAGGAGCATCCATCCGGAAAAACGGATTGATTTTTGTGACCGATTCCATCGATCAGGCGATTGAAATGGCCAATCAGATGGCGCCGGAACATCTGGAGCTGGAGGTCCTGGATCCTGAATCGTATCTTGACCGGATTCATCATGCAGGCGCGGTTTTTCTCGGACACTATACGCCCGAGGCGGTCGGGGATTATCTTGCGGGACCGAACCATGTGCTCCCGACCGGCGGTACGGCGCGGTTTTTCTCGCCCCTTTGCGTCGAGGATTTTCTCAAAAAAACGAGTCTGATCTGGTACACGCGCGAGGCGCTGGCCCGCGTATCCGATCACGTCATCCATCTGGCCAGGGCAGAGGGTTTGACCGGACATGCCCGTTCGCTGGAGATCAGGAAAAAATGAAAGCAAAAACAGTCAGGGAAGCCGCTCTGCACAGAAAAACAGGAGAGACCGATATCCGCGTGAAGCTCCGGATCGACGGCGCCGGGACGCATGAGGTGGATACCGGCATTCCTTTCCTTGATCACATGCTGAGCCTCTGGGCCAAACATGGGTGCTTTGATTTATGGTTGTCGGGCAAGGGCGATCTGGAGGTGGACGATCATCACCTGGTGGAGGATATCGGTATTCTGCTGGGGAAGGTCATTGCCGAAGCGGCCGGGGACAAAAAGGGAATCCGGCGGTACGGGACCGGAAATGTTCCCATGGATGAGGCGCTGGCCCAGGTGTTCCTTGATTTAAGCGGGAGGCCTTACCTGGTGTACAAGGTCGTTCCGACCCGGAAAAAAATAAAGAATTTTGACGTCGACCTGATTGAACATTTCTTTGAGGCGCTGGTTCAAAAGAGCGGATTAACGCTCCATGTCCATGTCCCCTACGGGAAAAATCCCCATCATGTTCTTGAGGGAATATTCAAGGCCTTTGGAAGGGCGCTGGATCAGGCTCTGCAAATTGATTCGAGAATCAGGGGAGTCCTCTCTACCAAGGGCGCCCTTTAATACCGGAATTCGCATTGGAAGCCGGACGGTCCCGAACCCAAGAAAAGCGATGGGGATTCCCGGGAATTCCCTCTCCCTTGATGGGAGAGGGCGAGGGAGAGGGTGAAAAATGACCCGAAAGGTCGCCCCTCCCCTTCATGTCCTCCCACTTTGTGCCGGCGATTGCTTACCGGCCAAGGGGAAGGGGAGTTGTAGTAAAGGGTTTCGTCTCATGATTGCCATCATTGATTACGGAATGGGAAATCTTCGGAGCGTGAATAACGCTTTTGGAAAGATCGGCCTGAAATCGGAGGTCACCTCCGATCCTGCGCGGGTTGCCCAGGCCACGCACATCGTTCTTCCGGGCGTTGGGGCCTTTTCCGACTGTATGGAGCAGTTGCGGAAAACCGGACTGGTTCCCTCCATTATCGAGGGAATCCGCGGCGGGAAGCCGTTTCTCGGAATCTGTCTTGGTTTTCAATTGCTGATGACCCGGAGCGAGGAGTTCGGGATTCATCAGGGACTCGATATCATCCGGGGAGAGGTCAAACGGTTTCCCGCAGGCGGGCCTAAAGTTCCCCATATCGGCTGGAATCAGGTGGAATACCGGGAGGATTGCCCCCTTTTCGCCGGAATATCCCAAGGGGCCTACTTCTATTTTGATCATTCCTATTTCGTGTTACCGGAAAAGACTTCCGATGTCGCTTCATGGACTGATTACTGCCTCAGGTTCGCATCGTCCATCTGGAGGGGAAATGTTTTCGCCACCCAGTTTCACCCGGAAAAAAGCCAGAGCGTCGGGTTGAAACTTCTTGAGAATTTTGGAGCTCAGCATTGAAAATATTTCCCGCGATCGACCTGAAAGACGGCCAGTGCGTCCGGTTAAAACAGGGGCGGTTTGATCAGAAAGAGGTCTTTTCCTCGGAGCCGGACAAGGTGGCCGTTCAATGGGCATCAGCCGGAGCCGAAATGATCCATGTGGTCGATCTGGACGGGGCCTTGACCGGTTCCCCCGCGAACTTCGCTTCGATCCAGAAAATCGTCAAGGCCTCTCGCGCCAAAGTCCAGGTGGGCGGCGGAATAAGGGATATGGAGA
>DATNMI010000035.1:0-1825 GCA_035602375.1 Nitrospiria bacterium
AACAAGGTTCGCCAGCCGTTTAATACCGGATTGCTGGCGCAGAAAGCGGCGATCGCCGCGCTTTCCGACAAGACCCATGTTAAAAACACGCTGGCGAATAATAAAAAGGGGAAAGCCTGGCTCTACAAATGTTTTGAAGAAGCGGGGATATCGTATGTGCCGACCGAAACCAATTTTATATATTTTGAACACCCGGAAGCGCGGCGTTTATTCGACTGGATGCTGAAAGAAGGGATTATTCTCCGGTATCTTTCCGGAAACCGGTTGAGGATTACGATCGGCAAACAGGCGGACAACCTGAAATTCAAGAACAGGTTAAAAAAATACATTCAAACCCAGAAAAAAAATCCAAAAGGAAACTGAAGGAGAGGATTCCCAGAATGATTATCGTATTAAAGCCGAATGTGACCCAGAAAGAGATTGACCATATTACGGAAGAGCTGTCAAAGCATGGTCTGACGGCCCATGTTTCACGCGGGAAAGAACGGACGATTGTCGGCGCCATCGGGGACGACCGCGCCCTCGCGAACATTCCGCTTTCCATATTTCCCGGGGTGGAGAATGTCGTTCCGATCCTTTCTCCCTATAAACTGGTCAGCCGGGAGTTCAAGAAAGAGGACACCGTCATCGAATTTGCGAACGGCGTCAAGATCGGCGGACAGCGGATCGAAGTCATGGCCGGTCCCTGCGCCGTGGAGAGCGCCGAAGTTCTGATGGCTGTCGCCGAACAGGTGAAAGCCGCGGGCGCCCGTATTCTGCGGGGCGGGGCCTTTAAGCCGAGAACCTCCCCCTACACCTTTCAGGGGCTGGGAGAGGAAGGGCTCCAATACCTGGCCGAGACGGGAAGAAAGACCGGCATGTTGATTGTCACCGAAGTGATGGACACCAAAGAGGTGGAGCTGGTGGCTAAATATTCCGATATCCTTCAGATCGGGACCCGCAATATGCAGAACTTCAGACTGCTGACCGAGGTGGGAAATACCCGCAAACCGGTCCTGCTCAAGCGCGGCCTGGCCGCCACCATCAAGGAGTTCCTGATGGCCGCGGAATATATTATGTCGCGGGGGAATCACCAGGTGATTCTCTGCGAAAGGGGAATACGGACTTTTGAGACGTCCACCCGGAACACGCTCGATCTTTCGGCCGTGCCGGTCATCAAGCATTTGAGCCACCTTCCGATTATTGTAGACCCGTCCCATGGAACGGGGAAATGGGAGTATGTCGCGCCGATGGCGAAGGCCGCCGTAGCGGTCGGGGCTGACGGCCTGATGATCGAAGTCCACATGAATCCGGAAAAGGCCCTCTCCGACGGAGAAGAATCTCTGAAGCCGGCAAAATTTAAAGCGATGATGGACGACCTGAGGAAACTGGCGCCCGCGGTCGGAAGGACGATCTGACGGGATAATGGAGCCCCTTTTTAACAGGATGGCGGTTATTGGGGTCGGTCTGATCGGCGGATCGCTCGCCCTCGATTGCAAGAAGCACGGGCTTGTCCGGACAATCGCGGGATACGGACGGACGGAAGAAAATCTGAAAAGGGCGGCGGCCATGGGCGTGATCGATGAATGCCATGCCACGCTTGAAAAGGCGGTCCGTGACGCGGATCTGGTTCTGTTAGCGGGGCCGATCGGAAGTTACGCGGCGACGGTCCGGGAGATGCTCCCTTTTCTTTTAAAGAGCGCGATCGTGACCGATGTCGGAAGTGTCAAAGGGAGCGTGGTAGCGGATCTGGCGCCCCTCCTGGGAAAACATAACTTTGTTCCCGCCCACCCGATTGCCGGGAGAGAAAAATCGGGTGGGCGGGAACAAAGTTATGTTTTCCCAG
>DATNMI010000133.1:0-1656 GCA_035602375.1 Nitrospiria bacterium
GGCCCAAGATGCCATTTGTCCAGAATCCAAAGCTGCTTTCCCGGGTCGATTTGCATTGCGATGGTGTACCAGCGAAGCGCAAGAAAAACCATGGCCAGGATCAAAAGGATGCTTTCGGCACGGATCGACAATTGGAGAATCGGCCGATTTTCTTGGACACATTTTCCAAAGATCAGCCCACCCACCCACAATAGCTGCCAGGAGAGGAGATCGAACGGGCCAGGATTCAGGAAAGAATTGTCCTTCAAGCTGGCCAGCAGCATCTCGCGAACGCGGAACTGGGAGATGACCCAGCATCCGACACTGACAAAAAGAACCTTTTTCCATCCCCATCGATTGGCCGCCCAGAACACGCACGGCGTTAACAAGGAAAAGAGGACATACATCGGCAAAATGTCCATCAGCGGCGGTTGAAAGATCAATGCCGTCGCCGCCAAAATCGCCGCTCCGGGATTCTTGAAATATTGGTCGAGCAGGTGCTGGATTCCAGGAAGTTGGGCGAGAAAGACGCCACCGACCACAAAGGCAAAGACCAGAGTGATAAGATGGGCCCGGTAGATGCGAAAAGCCCGAGAGACCGTTGCCGCTCGCGCCGCCTGAAACCCCTGTTTTTCGGTCCGGCGCTGAAAAAGTAAACCCGCAAGAAATGCGGAAACGAACACAAATGCCTCTGCGGTAGAGAAAAACCCGATTGGTTGATCCGTGAATACCCGAAGCGGGGAGGGCGCATGGTTCACCACCATCATCAGCAGTAAAACGCCTCTCAAAATATCGAGTTCAATTAATCGCTTCATCGGCACAAACAGTTGCCTCCATCTGTTCCAATCACTTGCCTCTCTTTATCGGGTCTTGGTTTTTCTCTGATCTCTGACCGTCACCGTTTATCCTTCAAATAGACGCACCAGGGGGAAACTGGTTTCAAATATGCGATAGTGTGCCGCCTGCACGACCAGCGGGGAGGAGCCGTCGTCGAAACCGGAAAGACCGTAATCCGAATAGGGCGATCAATACAGGAAAATTTGAATCGGCCCCTGCTGGTGGTCTCCTGACCCCGAAAGGCGGGTGATTGTTCGCGAAAGAAGATCGGCGTTCTACTGCGATCGAATGGCCTTTGACCGAGGACAGTCCTGAGACAAGAATTCACCGATTTCTTTTCGCAAGATCTGATAGCCGGCCGGACTCAGGTGGATCTGATCGCTCACAAACAGAGATTGGATCGGTTTGCGGTCCTGACCAAGCATGTCGGAACAGACATCGATGTATTCTGTCTCGGGCTGTGTTTGCAGAAAGTCGTCCACTAGCCGGTTAAATTTCAGGATATTTTCCAGGAATCCCATGCGGGCTGGACTTGGTTTCACGGAGACAAACGCAATCGGTATGGACGGGGAATAGGTCCGGAAAATGGCAAATAATTGCTTGAAAGATTGAAAGACTTTCTCTGGCGGCGCGCCGCCGGCGAGATCGTTGTCGCCGGCATAAATCACGATGGCCGATGGTTTTCGAGGGAGAACGAGGCGGTTGGCGTACCGGACGCAGTCGGTCAAGCGTGATCCGCCGAATCCACAATTGAGCACGGCGTACCCGGAGAAATCTTGTTGAAGCGATTTCCAAAGTCGGATGGAAGAACTCCCATAGAAAACAACCGGACCGGAAGAG
>DATNMI010000137.1:0-1896 GCA_035602375.1 Nitrospiria bacterium
GCAAATAATACGGTCACCTTTTTCCCGGAATGCGCGTGCTTGGCAAGGGTCCCTCCGCATCCAATCGTTTCATCATCGATATGGGGAGCGATTACCAGAATATTTTCTCCCTTCGGGAGCTCCTCGAGTGGAGTGGACACCTTGAGAAACGGCTCCAGAAGCTCATAATAGCGATAGACATGAGACCATTTAAGGCGCATGAGGATGGCCTCCTTCGGCGGCGTTTCCGGGCAACCTCTCTTGAATTCGGGAAGCAATCCATTTCGAGGCCTCTAGAAGGTTCTCTGCTATGAAGGCGGGTTTTAGATCGTCCCTCTTTTCCAGACGGGACAAAGTTCTCTTCCCCTTTCCGGTCAGCACCAGGACTCCCTTTACCCCCGCTCGCGCTGCCAGTTCCAGATCGGTCATTTGATCTCCTACCATGAAGGAATTTGCAAGATCTATCGGGAATTTTTTCAGAACCTCAAAAATCATACCGGGTTGAGGTTTTCGGCAGAGACACCCCGCCTCAGGCCGATGAAAACAATAATAAAATCCTTGAATTAACTTTGAGTTCTCATCGCATAATTCTTCAAGTTTAACTTGAAGACGAGAGAGTAAACTAATTGGAAAATAACCTCGTTCTATGCCGGACTGGTTAGATACCACAAATACCTTCGCTCCTGTCTTTTTTAGCTGAAGAAAAGAATCCCGAACAAATGGGAAGACCTTGAAGTCCTCCTCCCGCGAAACATAACCCGGATCTTCATTGATTGTTCCATCTCTATCCAGAAAGACAGCCGGAGCGGAGGATGGAGCGGAAGGTTTCGAAAGATCAAGCTGCCCCTCGACCGCGGAATAGACCATCTCTTCTGTCACTTCATTCATACAGCTGTGATCCACAGGACAGTCCCTTAAGAGACAGGGGGCGCAAGCCACCCCCTTCCTGACCAGAATAAACTTCCCCCCGGATGGAGCGGTGTTGACCCAGTCCGTTGGACCAAAAATCGCGACCAGCGGAACCTTAAGCGCATTTGCCAGGTGCATCGGTCCGGAATCATTGGTAATGAAATGAGTACACCGCGAAAGAAAGGCCATCAGTTCTCTCATTGACGTTGTTCCTGCCAGGTTCAGAACGCCGTCTCCGACCTCTTTCGAAATCCAGTCTGCAACATTTCTTTCTTCCGGACCGCCGAATAGAATCAATTTTGCCTTTTTTTCTCTGATTAACCGGGTCCCGATACCGGCAAAGCGCTCCGGAGACCACCGTTTTGCTGTTCCGTATGCCGCCCCGGCATTCATGCCGATCAGCAGATCGCCACTCTTAATTCCATGAATTCCTAACACAAGGGCCGCCTGTTTATTTTCAGAAGGGGTGACGAAAAGTGGCGCTTCCTTTCTTTTGGAGGAGACTCCCGGAATCGTCCCGGCCAGTTCAAGGTAATATTCGGACTGATGGTCTTTTTCAGCCGGCAATTTTACGGCGTGAGTCAGGAGGAAAGAGCGCCCATCTCTGCCGTAACCGAGCCGAAGCGGGATAGCGGCAAGCCTTGACAAAAGGGCCGCCTCAAACGCATTTTGAAAGAGGATCGCAAGATCAAATTTTTCACTTCGAAGTGTTCCCGCCAGTTCCCATTTACTTAAAATACCGACCAGACCTTTTTTCTTCGGCATTTCAATAAAATGATCAGCGAGAGGATTCCCCTGATATATTTCCAGAACAGAGGCCGGTCCCAACAAGGTTATTTGGGAACTCCGAAACCTTTCGCGGATCGCCGACAAAGCCGGGATCGCCATGACAGCGTCCCCAACCCAATTCGGAACCCGGATTAAAATCTTCTTCACCTTTTCGGGATCAATTTCTTCCATGTTCATATTTTTACTTTGAGCTTTAAGCTTTGAGCTCTCAGTTCAGCT
>DATNMI010000275.1:0-2564 GCA_035602375.1 Nitrospiria bacterium
CACCCTCGGTCTCCATCAAGGTCACCGCACCGGATACGATAAGGTCGCCAAGGGCTTCTTCATTCCTCTCCCGGGTCATTGAAAGAGAAATTTCATGAAGAACTTTGAGTTTAAGGGACGATTTTTCAGCTTTCAGTTTAAGGTGGAACTGAACAATCGTTTTCTCTACGATCATGGGGAGATTATCATAATATCTGCCCGACTTGATGATATAGTCCGACGCCCCATTCTTCATCGCTTCAACCGCGATTTTCTCATCTCCCTGTCCTGTCACCATGATGACCGGCACAATATTTTTTGCCTCCTGTAACGCCGCAAGGACTTCCAGACCGTTCATTAAAGGAAGGCTGAAATCAAGAATCAGGATATCATATCTGGTTTCGGATATTTTACCGGCGATCGACCGGCCCTCTCTGATCACATCGATAAAAGCCTCCGGCATCTGGCTTTTAAAAGATCTTAAGATAAGGTCCCGCTGGTCCTGGTTGTCTTCGGCAAGCAAAATTCTCAACTCTTCTTTCTCCGCCCTTTCATTCTTATTTCTCGCCCGCGTATTTCTCCAAATGGAGAGAGCTGTTTATTCGGGTCCAGTAATATTTTACAGACCTGACCTTTTCGATATAATCACTGAACTGGACCGGTTTCACGATAAAACTATTGGCCCCAAGCTTGTAACACGATTCCATCTCTTCGGACCGGTCTGATGTCGTTAACATGATGACCGGGATTCTGGACAAGATCCGATTGGCCTTGATCTTCCTCAGAAGTTCAATCCCTGTCACTTTGGGCAGTTTAATATCCAAAATAATAATTGAAGGAAGCGGCCGGTCTCCTTTCTCTTCATCCTGGAGAAAATCCAGCGCTTCCTGTCCATTTTTCATCCAAAAGGTCTGACAGGGGGCTTCGTATTCCTGATCCTGAAGGGCCCGCAGAGCCAGTTCTGCGTGGTCCTGGTTGTCCTCTACCAGCAAGATCGTCATGGGTCTATCCTCTCTGTTGGTCATCACACCTCAAGGCAATAGATTCAGGGGGCACCGCTCCCATAAACACGCAAGCATCCCTAAAAAGGCTCTCAGATATAAAAGGTATCAGAACCCGGCCAATTGTCAAATCGTGTCCGAATAATTTTTTAACGTTTTCAGGCCAATGCAAATAGATAACACCCAATGATCCCAAAAATGGTGGACGACACCTCTCAATTGACAAGCACTCCAGGAAACCTTTATAGTTTAACGATCGGGTAAGCCGCCCGGGCATGTTTTTGAAAGGAAAAAGCCATGTTTAATAAGATAAATTATGTCACCCTTGTCGTGCGGGATATGAACCGTTCAGTGACCTTTTACCGCGATATTCTCGGAATACCCGTTAAAATGCAGACGCCGCAATGGACAGAGATGGGCACCGAAGGAACCATCCTGGCCCTGACCCCTGAAACAAATGAACTGAAAATCGATCCGATGAATAATCTTTCGGGAATATCGATTGGTTATCAGGTCAAAGATCTTGACAAAACCTATGCGGATTTGAAGAAAAAGGGGGCGACGTTTCAGATGCCCCCCACCGATTTCGGGTATGGGTTTTCAGCCACAATGGAGGACCCTAACGGTTACAGAATCACATTGACCCAGTCGAAATGGTAAACGGATGAAAAACCTTAAAAAAAGCCTTCTTGATCTGATCCGGAAAACCTCTTCAGACCTTCCAGCCGATGTCCGGGAGGCCATTTCACGATCGGTGGGGGAAGAAGCGTCGGCGTCAAGAGGGAAATACGCTCTGGAGGTCATACAGGAAAATATAGATATCGCTTCTGAAGCTGCCCTCCCGCTCTGTCAGGACACCGGCATGATTACCTTCTACGTTCATGCGCCGTCCGGATTCGACCAGACCGCTTTTAAGAAAGAAGCCCGGAAGGCGGTTTCGGAATCGACCCGTAAAGGGTTCCTCCGGCAGAATTCCGTAGACCCGTTGACCGGCGCCAATTCCGGAGACAATCTCGGGCCGGGGACGCCGGTTTTTCATTTCGACCAATGGAATAAGAAAGAGGTCGATATCCGGTTAATCCTGAAGGGGGGCGGATGCGAAAATGTCTCCGCCCAATACTCCCTTCCTGATACCCTGCTCAACGCGGGAAGAGACCTTGATGGCGTTCAAAAATGCCTTCTGGACGCCGTTTTCCAGGCGCAGGGAAAAGGGTGCGGGCCGGGAATTATCGGGGTCTGCGTCGGCGGGGACCGGGCCACAGGGTATGAGCATGCCAAAGCCCAGCTTCTCCGTAAAATGAATCACTTTTCAGAAGAGCCCGACCTTGAAAAACTGGAACGAAACACGCTGGAACTCGCAAACCGGCTTGGAATTGGGCCGATGGGATTTGGCGGAAAAACCACCCTTCTGGGGGTGAAAGCCTCGAAACTCAACCGCCTGCCGGCAAGCTTTTTTGTTTCGGTCTCTTATATGTGCTGGGCTTACAGGAGGCAGGGGGTTCTTCTTGACTCCGTCGGAAACATTAAGAAATGGCTTTATTAAAATCAGGAAAGTTCAGGCAATGATACTTCAAACACCCTTAA
>DATNMI010000157.1:0-1377 GCA_035602375.1 Nitrospiria bacterium
CCTCCAGATCGTACCCCTGCTCGATAACACATCCCTGTTTGGACCAGAATTCGGCAAGCGATAACGTAAGTTCTTGAAAAAACAATTAATCTCCGTCGAAAAAATTGTTATAAACTAACAAAGTCGTCTTTGCTTTGTCAAGCTGAACAGCCGATCATGGACGCCGGCGGAGAAGGTCCACGATAATTCCCTCCCGCAAGCCATATTCACTCACCGTCATCCCCCGCACATTGAAATAGAGAAGCGTCTCCAGAAGAAAAAAAGTCCCCGCCACGATGAGGTCCTCCCGGCCCGGCTCCAGCCCCTTTAGCCCTGTTCTCGCCTCCCGCCGGATTGAAATGACTTTCCGATAGAGGGCCGCGATTTTCTCCTGGCTCAGGTAAAAACGGTTGATCTTCTCAAAGGTATAGGTCTCCAGTTCCTGGGCCATGGCCGCGAGCGTCGTGACGGTTCCGGCAGTCCCGATCCAGACAGCTTCTTTGCTTTCGAGAAAAGGGGCAAGCGCGGTTTTAACCGAAGGGAGACATTCCAGTACCCGCGCTTTCATGGCCATCAGTTCACCGGCATCGGGAGGATCGGACCGTAAGAAGGTCTCGGTCAGATGGACAACCCCCAGAGGGAGGCTTAACCGGACCAGTATCTCCCTCCCTCGGGTCAAAATCCATTCCGTACTCCCGCCGCCGATATCCATCAGAACTTGAAAACCGGCCCCCGGAGGGATCGCCTCCTGGATGCCGAGGGCGGTCAGGCGGGCCTCCTCTTCGCCGGAAATCACCCGGATTTCAAAACCGGCTTCGCGGCGCGCCCGATCCAGAAACTCCTGGCGGTTCTCGGCTTCGCGCACTGCGCTGGTGGCCACCGCCATTATTTCAGGCGAAGAAAACCGGTCTAGCGCCTCGCGGAACCGGCAGAGGGCCTCGACGGAACGGTTGATCGCGGAGGGGACCAGACGGCGTTTCTCATGGAACCCCTCCCCCAGGCGGGTAATCTTCCTGTCCGAATAAAGCTCTCTCCAGCCGCCTTCCCGATTTTCCGCGACCAGAAGCCGGAGGGTATTGGTGCCAATGTCTATGCCGGCAAGAATCATGAACAAAAGCTTTCGTAAAAAGTGAAAAGTTACCCGTTACCTTTTACGGATAAAATGAAAATCTTCGCCGGACTGATTGAACTCCAGATGGAGCAGAAAGGGCTCGTCTTCGAGAAGGACTTTCCTGAAATAGACGAAGCCCCGGACCTGGGCTCCCGGAACAATGTTCCCTTCATGAAGGGAACGAAGGGATATATCGAGTGGCGGGGGTGGAGAGCCGAGAGGGACCTGAACGCCAAGCCCAAGCATGGAAGAGCGGCCCCCGGATCCGAACGAAAAATATCCGGAAC
>DATNMI010000162.1:0-1826 GCA_035602375.1 Nitrospiria bacterium
TGCTTCCGGACAAACCCCTTCCGAGATCGGTGAAAAGCTGAACCTGAGTGTGAAAACGATTAGCTCGCACCGCTCACATATTATGGACAAACTGGATCTTAAAACCAGCGCCGATCTTACCCGGTACGCGATTCGCCACGAATTAATCGAGCCATAGCGCAATTACGGCTGCCACAGGCTTAGCCCGCAGAAAATATTTCCTCTCAGGAAATGTGCCAAAAACATTTTTTCCAGTCAAAAATAGCCTCCCAAAATCAATAAACTCAATAGCTTCCCAATCTAATCTCAGTATTTTCTTATAAAAACGTCAGAAAATATTGAGGAAAAAATAGGGAATCGCCCGATAGATTTTTTATTTAATCCATTTATGATGATCATCATTAATTCTCAATCCCAAGGAGCTAGTGATGATTCTAAATTCAAAACCAATCCATAGATATGATGATTTTTCCGTTTGGGAATTAGGAGTGGACCGGACAAGCGACGTGACCCGGTTTGTCTTTGAGGTGTATTACGACCGTTTCTCGAAAGAATATCAGTGGGAAGGGGAGTACGAAAAGCTGGAAAGTGACGATAGAGCCGACTTATGGAATTCGACGATTTATGCCGCGCTCAACCGGGAAGGGGAAATCCTGGCTACCATCCGGACGATAGAAAGAGCAGAGCAACCCCTTCCCATCGAAAAGGACTTTAATGTCGATATCTTCAAAGTTTGCCGGGGGAAAAACCTTGTTCCCAACCGGATCTATGAAGGAGGACGGTTTGCCAAATCGACGGAAAAGGCCAAAAAAAGCGGCATTTCACGGGGAAGAAGCATCGCGATCATGGAAGAACTGCTGGCGAGCACAGTTTACACCTGCAGCCGGGAAAACAATAATATCTGGTTTTCCACCATAGACATCCATGTTTTGAAGCTTTTGAGAAGTCGCGGCCTCCGGTTTTCACCGGTCGGGGAGACCAATATGGATTACTTAGGGTCGCCGACGGTTCCTGTCTGTCTCCCCATTGATGAATGCAGGGACTATATGCGGGAATTCAATTTTAACCGGTATCTCAAATACTTCAGGCCGGTCGTGGAGCCCATGTCCGTATAGACGTTCTCAAGGTGTAACTCAATAAGGGGACCAAAAGTGCCACACCACCTAAGTGTTTAGTGAAAAACCCAATAAAACCGTAGATTTTATTTTAAGGAGTTTTTTGAAATAAGTCGCGAGGGAGGAAAATTAAGAGGTTTAAAAAATCCAGTTTTTGGCCTAATAATAAGGAAATTTGATCCGTAGTGGCCCATTCGGCCTCCCTACTTGAGTTAAACCCAGAGATCGACCATGCCAAAAACAATCCGCGTTTCCGCCATACTCAACCCCGTCGCTGGCACGGCGGAGAGCATCACCGAGGTCCGACGCCAGGAGGCTTTGCTTAAAACCGGGGTCTTGCAGAACGCGATTCTCAACAGCGCCAACTTCTCGAGTATCGCCACAGACCCGAAGCGGGTCATCCAGATTTTCAACGTCGGTGCTGAGCGGATGCCGGGATACGCGGCCGCCGACGTGTTGAACAAGATTACCCCGGCCGACATCTCCGATCCGCAGGAAGTGATCGCGCGCGCGAAAGCGCTAAGCGCTGAACTCGGAACCCCGATTGCGCCGGGCTTCGAGGCTTTGGTCTTCAAGGCCTCGCGGGAGATCGAGGACAATCCTGCTAACCTGAAGCTGGTCGAGCAACTCATCGCGCGTCGTTCCGACTTGCGGCTTCTGAGCGCAGTGAACGGGAATAGCGGCATCGAGATCGCACGCGTATCCCGGCCGGATGTAATCCTGATGGACATC
>DATNMI010000176.1:0-3119 GCA_035602375.1 Nitrospiria bacterium
TATGTCAGGCGGGGACCCTCTTCTCCTGACCGACGAATACCTTGAAAAGGTCCTCCGGGAGTTGCGGAGCGTTCCCCATATTGAAATTATCAGGATCGGAAGCCGGGTTCCGGGAACCCTCCCCTCGCGAATTACCGACAAGCTCTGCCAGATGCTTAAAACCTTTCACCCTTTTTACATGAATCTCCATTTCAACCATCCTGATGAAATCACCCCGGAAGTCAAAGAGGCGTGCGCGAAACTTGCCGACGCGGGGATTCCTCTTGGAGGGCATACGGTCCTGCTAAAGGGAATCAATGACGACCCGGAGATCATGAAAACCCTGATGAAGAAACTTCTGGCCATCCGGGTCAAGCCTTACTATCTCTACCAGGCCGACCTTGTCACGGGGACCGACCACTTCAGGACTTCCGTTGAAACCGGCCTTGAAATAATCAAGGCGCTCAGAGGGCATACCTCCGGCATGGCCGTTCCCCATTATGTCATCGACGCCCCCGGCGGAGGAGGAAAGGTCGCCATCCTGCCTGAAGACGTCCTCGTCCACAAGGATTCCCGGAGGGTGCTTGTGAAGAATTACGAAAATAAAGTCTTTTCCTATCCTCAACCGGAGGAACAGAAGGTCTCCGACCCCGTCGCGCCGCCCTGCACCGGGTGTCAGGGGTAACGCGCGCCTGTTCGTTTGATTTCTCCCTCTCTTTTATGGTACTTTAACGCCTCGACAGATACCCTATTAACGATTCCACCAAGGACTTTTCATGATAAAAAGCGACCGCTGGATTAAAAGAATGTCCCTCGAAAAGAAAATGATCACCCCTTTTGCGGATAAACAGGTCCGGAACGGCGTCATCTCCTACGGCGTCTCCTCTTACGGATATGACCTCCGGGTTTCGGACGAATTCAAGATTTTTACCAATATCAACACGACCATCGTTGACCCCAAAGCGTTTGATCCAAAATCGTTTGTCGATTTCAAGGGCGCAGTCTGCGTCATTCCCCCCAACTCCTTTGCGTTGGCCAGAAGCGTCGAATATTTCAGGATTCCCCGGAACGTGATTACCATCTGCCTGGGAAAATCGACCTACGCCCGGTGCGGCATTATTACCAACGTGACCCCCTTTGAGCCCGAATGGGAAGGGTTTGTCACCCTGGAGATCTCCAATACGACCCCCCTCCCGGCAAAGATATACGCGAACGAAGGGCTGGCCCAGGTCCTCTTTTTTGAAAGCGACGAGGCCTGCGAATTTTCCTACGCCGACAAGAAGGGAAAGTATCAATCTCAGACCGGCGTCACCCTTCCAAAGATCTGACATGCCGCCGACAACGCCCATCCCGGAGTCCGCTTGAGAGCCTGTCGTTTACTGGTTTTCCTGCTCCTCCTTTCGCCTCTCCTGGCCGCATGCGAAAAACCCGTACCGCCGCCGGAAGGAATGACCGCGGTTCCTTCGGGGGAGTTCATCATGGGAAGCGACAAGGTCGATACCGAGGACCTCTCCCGGGAGTTCGGCATGAGGCGTCAGCTTTATCAGGACGAACATCCCCGGCACAAAGATTTCCTCCCCCTTTATTACATCGACCTGTATGAAGTCACCAATGCCCAATACAAGCTTTTCGTCGACTCAACCTCCTCTCCCTCCCCAAGAAACTGGACTAACGGCATGTTTCCGGTTCAGAAGGCCAACCATCCGGTCACCTCTATTAACTGGTTTGAAGCCAGCGGGTATTGCGCCTGGAAAGGAAAGCGGCTTCCGGCTGAGCCGGAATGGGAAAAAGCGGCCAGAGGGAACGACGGCAGGGAGTATCCCTGGGGAAACGATTACAGGAAAGATTTTGCCAACATGGGAGATTCCGGAATCGGCGATACCCTTCCGGTTGGGAAATATGAAAACGGCAAATCCCCTTTCGGGGCCTATGACATGACGGGCAACGTCTGGGAATGGACCTCCGACTGGTATCTCCCCTATTCCGGATCAGACCTCAAGAGCAACGATTTTGGTCAGAAAAACAAGGTCCTGCGCGGCGGGAGCTATGGAGGGGTCGGCCATTATACGCTCAAACAATTCTACCGAATCCCCTACCGTTTCTTTTCGGAGCCCCAGGGGTCTTTCCAGGACGTCGGATTCCGCTGCGCCAAATCCCCCGGCAGATAGCGCTACTCCTGTCTGCCTGCTCCGCCCATCTGTGTTCAGCGGTTGTTGTATTCTGTCAGCTTGTTAAACTGGGATACCAGGTACTCATAAAGCTTTGGCTGATCCGCGGAACTGATCTCATTGTCAAATTCCACTCCCAGCACCCCAAACTCATTATACCGATCATGGTTCCTGATCACGCCTGTCAGGGCATAATTGGAACTCCCGCCTCCCGCAAAACTGATAATCTCCACCTGCACAAGGGTTCCGGCGGGAATCTTTTCGCGCGTATAAACGCCCACGCCTCTGAGCGCGATCATTTCGATTGTCCCTGAACACTGAATATTCTGACCCGGCACCCGGATCACAACCAAACCGGACATCGGAAACCGGGCAAACTTCCGTTCGTTTTTCGGCATAAATACCCCTCTCAAATCACAGCCTAGAATTTAACCAATTCAGACTTTATTTTCAACCTCAATCTCACCGCTGCCCCTATACCCTGCACCCTTTACACCCTGCACCCTCACCCCCTGCCTTTACTCATCAAAGATTTGGGCGATATGTTTGACTTGCACCCCGGTCCCCTTGAGTCCTGATTTTAACTGGATCATGCAGGCCGGACAGGATGTGACCACCATCTCCGCTCCTGATTCAAGAACGGCCTTTTCCTTCCTTCTGAATATCAGTTCCGACTGGTCAGGATTTTTGATGCAAAAGGTGCCGGCGCCTCCGGCGCATCGGTCCGCATCGGCCATCTCGACAAATTCCATTCCGGGCTGTTCCTGAAGCAGCTGCCGCGGAAAGGCCGCACCCCCGGCGGCTCGGAGATGGCACGACGAATGACAGGTGACCCTTGTTTTTTTCCCTTCCCTGGCAGGGGACGCCGGGCCTTTCTGCCGGACCAGAAATTCCGAGACATGGACCACGCGGGACGACAGGAGCGATGCCCGCTCGCGCTCCTCCCCCTCGGTAAACAGGTCGGGATAATCT
>DATNMI010000178.1:0-6887 GCA_035602375.1 Nitrospiria bacterium
TCCGTGCGGTTTGCGGCGGCATGGGACTCACAGGCATCATTCTGGCGGTTTCCCTGAAATTACAAAAGATCGAAACATCCTATATAAAACAAAAACTTATAAAAACCAAAAACCTGGCAGAGACCATGGACCTCTTTGAAAAACATGACCGGCAGACCTATTCCGTCGCATGGATAGACTGTCTGAGCAGAGGAACTTCCGCGGGAAGGAGCATACTGATGCTCGGAGAGCATGCGCGGACTGAGGAGCTTAAAAAGCATCCCGCTGCTGAAACCCCGTTAAAATTAACCGAAAAGAACTCGCTCAGAATTCCCTTTTTTTTTCCAAAAGCGTGTCTCAATAACTATTCAGCCCGGTTATTTAATTTTTTTTATTACCATAAGAAAACTGGAGAAGATTCAATTATCGATTTAGATGCCTTTTTTTACCCGTTAGATATCATCCATGACTGGAACAAGATTTATGGTTCGCGGGGGTTCATTCAATATCAGTTCGTTTTACCCAAAGAGATTTCAAAAAAGGGTCTGTCGGAAATTCTTAAGAAAATTAACGACAGGAGACGCGGCTGTTTTCTCGCCGTATTAAAATTAATGGGTCCGGAAAACCGCAACAGGATATCTTTTCCTATGGAAGGGTATACCCTGGCCCTTGACTTCCCCATGACTCCAGATCTGTTTGGTTTTCTGAACGAACTGGATAAGATCGTTCAAGGCCATGGCGGCAGACTCTATTTGGCAAAAGACGCAAGAATGTCGAAAGGAATGTTCCTGGGAAGCTATTCAAGAGCAGAGGACTTTATCAATATTAAAAACCGGTTAGATAAAGACAATCGATTTGAGTCTCTCCAGTCCAAAAGAATTGGGTTGTCTCAATGAGCCGCATCCTGGTGCTCGGAGGCCGATCTGATATCGGTAGAGCCATCGCCTGCAAATTCGCGAAATCCGGTTTCGATATTTTATTGGCCGGCAAAAACCCCCTGGAGCTTTCAGATGACGCCAGTGATTTGCAGATCAGGCATGGAATTAACGCTAGAACGATCAGACTCGATGTTCTGGATTTTGACAGCCACGATCGCTTTATTGAAGATGCCGGCGCCGATTTAGCCGGCGTCGTCTGCGTGGTTGGTTATCTGGGAAATCAAATACTGGGGGAAAACGATTTTAAAGAGGCCAGGAGGATTATTGATACTAATTTTACCGGATGCGTTTCCGTATTAAACCGTATTGCCAAATTATTTGAGCTTCAAAAATCGGGCTTAATTATCGGGGTAAGTTCGGTAGCGGGAGACAGGGGCAGACAGAGCAATTACCTCTACGGAAGCGCAAAGGCGGGATTCAGCGCATACCTTTCCGGATTAAGAAACCGACTCGCGAAATCCAATGTATCCGTCATTACCGTAAAGCCGGGTTTTGTGAATACAAAAATGACATTGGGGCTGAATCTTCCCCCGCTGCTCACCGCTCAACCCGAAGAGGTTGCCTCTGATATTCTTAAAGCCGTCCGCCGAAAGAAAGATATTGTTTATACAAAATGGTTCTGGAAATATATTATGATCATCATTGGGGCCATTCCGGAAAAACTATTTAAGAGAATGAAATTATAATCATGAATTTGGCATTGTTCGATTTTGACGGCACGATCTCCGACAAAGACAGTTTCATCGATCTGATCATTTTCATTCGGGGTCGCGTTGTTTTTTTTCTCGGCATCCTTTTGTTGAGTCCTGTATTGCTTTTATACAAGCTTGGCGTTGTGCCGAACTGGAAAGCCAAAGAAATCGTAATCGGTCTCTTTCTCAAAGGAATGTCCAAAGAAACGTTTGAAACAGAATGCCGGAAATACTCAAAAGTCCGGCTTCCGGCCATTTTAAGAAAGCGGGCTCTGGAAAAGCTTGCGTGGCATAAGGCCCGGCAAGACAGGATTGTGATCGTGACCGCATCGATGGATAGCTGGTTAAAGGATTGGTGCGAATGCGAAGGGTTTGACCTGATCTCTACCCGATTGGAAACGAGGGAAGGGATTCTGACCGGAAAACTTGCGACGAAGAACTGTTATGGAATGGAAAAGGTCCGAAGGATCATGGAAAAATACAGTCTGGCTGATTTTGAAGAGGTTTACGCTTACGGCGACAACGTGAAGGACAAGGAGATGTTATCGCTTGCCAATGTAGATGACTGGCAGGCCTGAAGAAAGGGCCTATGAATACAATAAAACTTTACCTGCGGCTCCTTCGTCCGCATCAATACCTTAAAAATTTCTTTATTTTCATGCCATTGTTCTTTTCCTTAAAAATCACGAACTTCCCCGTCCTGATCTCTACTTTAATGATCTTTATTTCCTTTTCTATGATCGCAAGTTCAATTTATATTTTCAATGATTATTACGACGCTCCTGAAGACAGGCATCATCCAAAAAAGAAAAACCGTCCGATCGCTTCCGGTGAAATACCCGAAAGGAGCGCCCTGTCGCTCATGATTGCCTTTCTGGCATCGGGACTGGCCTCTTCTTATTTGATCGGAGGAAAAACCGTCTCGGCCTTCGTACTCGGCTATGTCGTTCTTAATATATCCTACACGCTCAAATTAAAACAGATTGCGATTATTGACATTTTTATCATCGCAATCGGATTCATTCTGAGGCTTTTTATAGGCGCCCAGGTGGGCCATGTGGCCCTATCCATCTGGATTATTATCATGACCTTTCTTCTCGCTCTTTTTCTCGCGTTAACAAAAAGAAGAGACGATATCATCATTTATGAGGAGAGTGGGACTAAAGTCAGGAAGGCGATTGAAGGATACAATATTGAATTTCTCAACGCTTCAATGATCATCATGACTTCGGTAATCATCGTATCCTACATTATGTACACATTATCTTCCGAGGTGATCGGAAAATTGCATTCCGATAAATTATACATTACGGTCCTTTTTGTCATTTTGGGAATAATGAGGTATTTACAGATTACATTGGTTGAGAAGATGAGCGATTCCCCGACGGAAGTCCTGATTAAAGACAGATTTCTGCAGATCACCATTTTGGGATGGTTTCTGACTTTCGTTTTTCTCCTTTACTTTTAACAGAACGTCACAAAAGCTAGGGAAGATTTAAAAAGTTTTCACCCCGGAATACGCGGTATGTTCGCACCAGGAGTTTCTTCCGGTCCCGGTAGACAAACACAGGAATATCCGCAAGAGGAACCACCTTTCTGAATTGATTGATGACCTTATCTGAAAAAGGATCGTCCTCAAATGTCAAAAGGAGAAAAGTATCTCCTTTAAAAGAATTTGAATCGACCCGGGATAAATCTGAAATTCGATATGCCTCTCCCATCTGGTAAACATTCTCTTTCTTCAGGTAAAACGAAGCTTCCCCTACCATGGTGTGGCTGTTTACGATAACAGGCCACCCAATGGTTTCAGGAAACTGTCGGTTGATCCTTTGAATTTCGTTCCAGCCCGTAAGATCATTGGTCCTGTCCATCTCCACGCTCAGAGGAATAATTTTAGAAAATGCCTGGAGATGAACAAGCATCATCAGGGAATAGCTGACGCCGATTGAGAAAATAATCAAAGCGCTTGTCCAGAATGAACCTTTTCTCAATCTCAACTTTTGATAAAAAAACCCTCCCAGTAACAGAATCGACCCTGACTGGGCAAAAACCGGCCAGTTGGGTCCGACGCTGATGCGAAGGCTGTTCCATAGAAAAAAAACAAACACCGGCACAACAGTCCAGAATATAAAGGAGAATTGCCGGAGTCCCGCTCTCTTTCCAACCTGATAGGCCTGCCATAAAGCCCAGAAAAAGCCCAGGAAGATAAAGGGGGAGAATATTCCCGCCTGCCCACCAAGAAATTCCACGACATGTGTCCACCCGAAGGATTCCGAGCGATCCATTCCATGATGAAACTGAAACAGGAAGGATATCCAATGGTTCTGATAATTCCAGAGAACAACCGGAGAAAAAATAATCAGGGCAATAAAAAGGGCAAGCCAGAATCTCAATGAAATCAAATGATGCCTGACCTCCGGAGTAAACAAAAGAAAAAGAAAGACCGACGGGACAAACAATATCATCGTATACTTGCTCAGCAATCCCATTCCGAGGGAGAGTCCGGTTAAAAGCCAGTAATTTTCCTTTTTTTCTATGACCGCGATATAGGAAAAATAGATGGTTAAAACCCAGAAAAAGAGTTGAGGAGAATCAGGGGTAATAATCACCATTCCCGTTGAGAAGATCAAAAGTGAATTCAGAATCAAAGCCCCAAAAATGCCGGCTTCGGCGCTTTTAAAAACCTTTTTTCCCAGAAGATATATGAGCAGGGTATCTCCCAGCCCCATGACCATTGCGGGAAGCCGGACGGCCCACTCCCTGTCCCCAAAAACAGCAGTGGACATTTTTATCAAATAAGCAACCATCGGAGGGTGATCGAAATAACTCAAGGCAGGATGCCGGGACCAGAACCAGTAGTAGGCTTCATCGGGAGTTAAATCGAAGTAGGCCGAGAAATAGAACCGGAAAATCGTAAGAACAGAAAGGAATAGAAGAAAGCCGCACCGGTAATTCATTTTTTTAAGATACGCTCCGGATTTTTAAACCTTTAAAGCCATAACATTTAAAAAAATAGAACACCCTGATTAATTCACCTTTTCGATATATCCTCAAAGGAGGAAGTTTATCAATGCGCTGAAACATTTTTCCAAATATCTGTTCAGGATCAATCTCATAACGATTATCGGAAATCAGAATCGCGTTCTGACCGATCAGCTTTTCCGGATCGTCCCAATAATCAAATTGGGTCTTGTCCTCATTAAAACAGTAAATTCCCCTGCTCTGCCCGGTATAGAATCCTACCTGATCGGAAATAAGGAATTTATGGGCAAAAATAAATGAAGCGCCTTCCGAGCTCATCTCCTTCTGAAGCCGGGTAATTTCCCTCGCGGCCTCCGGCCAGCCATAGAGGTCATTGGTCGGATCAATCCTGGAATTGAAATTCCGGGTGATCGGTACGATAAAAGTAAGCGCCTGTATCGGAATAATGAGCGTCAGGAACAGGCCAAAAAGAACCGCCGGGACCTTCCACCGGCTTAATTTGGGAAGTTCTTCCATCCAGATCGCAAGAGAAATAAAAGCCGTTATAAATCCAAGCGCAGGCCAATGGGGTAATATTTTATGAAAACTTCCGATAAGATCAAAGAGAACCAGGGTCGGCGCTCCGAAGAAAAAAAGAAAGAGGTGGCTATCGTCCTGATGGGCGATCCCCCTTATCCCGCTTAAAATGAGAGCAATAAAAGATAATATAAAAAGAACAGGTGAGATGTAAGCCATCTGCGCCCCCAGGATCTGAAAAAACAGCGTCATGGAAAATGACGTGTCCGATCCGAGCCCGTGATTGAGCTGAAATCCGAAGGAAGCCCAACCATGCCGGGCATTCCAGAGAACGACCGGGACCGCAAAAAGGAGCCCGATACCGAGCGCCAGATAGGGTTCTTTTCTCAAGAGAAGGCCTCTGTTCCTGTCGGATGACAGGAGATAGAGGAAGGCGGAAAATGGAAGAAGAACGGCGTTATATTTGCTTAAAAAAGCTATACCGAAAGCAAACCCTGAAAGGACCCAGAATCTGAAAAGAGACGGGCTCTGAACTGCAAGGTAGAAGAAAATGAGAAAAAAGACCCAGGCAGTTCCCAGCGAACTATCGGGCACCATTAATACGGACCCTAGAAATGAAAATACGGGAGAAACATTCAGAAATAGAACGCTATAAAACCCTGTTTTTTCATTCCTAAAAAGACACCCGAGGTAATAAGCTCCAAATGACGTCGCTGAAAATAAAAGAACTGCGCCGATCCGAACATAAAATTCACGGTCGCCGCCGATTCCCGTAAAAAACGCGATGATCCAGGCCACCATCGGAGGATGGTCAAAATAACTCCAGTCGAGATGCTTGCTCCACATCCAGTAATGGGCTTCGTCGTCTCCCAGGCCCACCTGGCCGATGACCAATAATCGCAAGATCGCCGAAAAAACAATCATGAAGAGGGAAAGCTTGAAATAGCGATTTGAAGGCAATAGAACTCCCGGACGGATCAGCGATGGTTATCCATTTTAGATTGAAGGCCTTGCGGTGTGGGTCCGAATATGAATTTTTGGAAGGTAAAATAGACCGCCAGAGAGACAATGACTCCAACAAACATCCCTCCCAATACATCCAGTGGAAAATGCGCACCCATATAAACACGCGAAATACCGGTCAAGAATGCCAGGATAATGAAAAGGGGCGCCCAACGTCCGCGTAAAAGACTTAAAAAGGTCGCCAATGAAAAAGCTGTCACTGCATGTCCCGAAGGGAATGAAAGTTCTTTGAGTTCCTTTCCGATAACATGAATATAGACCCGATGACTGGATATCAACTCAGCCATGTCCTTTAACGGACGAGGTCGGCCCACAAAATGTTTAATAAATTGGCCGACCAAACCGGAACAGAAAATGATCGCCACAAAAAGAATCATGTTTTTCTTAAAGTGTTTCTTATCCATGAAAAAAAGAAGAAGAGTGACGATCAACGACATATACCATATATCACCCAACAGGGTAAGGAGCGGCATGATCAGATCTAGAAAGGCATTTTGCCAGCCGTTATTGACAGATAGAAATAGTTGATGATCCCATTGCAGAATCTTTTCCAAAATCCCCCCGTTACCCTTTCAGGGCCTTAAGACCAATATCCTTGCGAAACTGCATTCCCTGGAAATGAATTTTGGAAATGGCCTGATAGGCGTTTACTCTGGCCTTCTCGATCGACTCCCCCCATGCGGTTACGCCAAGGACTCTTCCCCCGGAAGCCATGACAGAATGATCCTTTAGCTCGGTCCCCGCCTGCAAGACGACG
>DATNMI010000182.1:0-13153 GCA_035602375.1 Nitrospiria bacterium
CGGGGTTTTATCTCCATGTGACCCAGGCAATGGGAGGTGGAGGCTATTCATCTGGTTACAGGGGCGGGATATTTTATCTCAATATGCCGATGCCTACAACCGGAGATCCGCTTACAGCATTAACGGCCCCGATTGATCCGACAACGGGTGCGGCCACTACCGGTGGTTCTCCCAGGCCAATCAGTAAATTTGGAATCGACCTAAGTGGAAATTTCCTGGCCAATAAACTCAATGTTTTTGGCGTTCTCATGCACGGAACAGACGATAAAGATCTTGCGTTGGTTGTCAATGCGCAGGATGCGGCATTTTGGGGAGGATTTGTGGAGGCTAACTACATGGCCTCTCCCAAGCTGGTGCTGATTGGACGATATGATATCATTCGCAACACCACCCAGGCTGATCCTGTGTTAGACGCTTCGGCCAAAGACACCAATGATCAAGATGGACTGACTCTGTCGGCTCGATATGCATTAGCGGTCCATAACAGAGGAGAAATTTGGGTTCATGCGGAGGCAAATTCGACAAAGATTAAGAAAATGGGCGCCGTGGATCTTTCTGGAAACCCGACAGATCAGACCAATACCACGCTGTTTCTAGGCCTTGATTTCGCCTATTAAGAGGAAGTAAAAATAAGATAGATATAAGGGGGGCAGATTGATTTCTGCCTCCCTTTTTTTTTCGTTGAAGCATCTGGCTTAGCCAGTGCTAAAACCCGGGGGAGCGGGGGGCAATGAGTGGTTTTTACGAAGGCTCCCCGGTCTAATTGACGCCTGAATTAAGGCATTCGCTGGACAAAATCAGGCGTTCATCGAACGCAAAACCCTCCTGGAATTCCATAACACCATGAAAATAAACAAGAAGTTATGATGGCACCAAAGTTGCACACTTAAACGTTAAGTAATAGGAAAACCACAACAAGGAGATTCAAATGAAAATTTCAAGAATTTTTTTTACCAGTATCGCCTCTGGTCTGTTGCTCATACTTTCTTACTCAGGGGGGTATGCGCAGACGGCGCCATCTGATGTTCCGCAAGACCGGAAAGACCTGGTCAAAGACAATGCCGATATCAGGAAAGACAAGCAAGATGTCCGGCAGGATAGAAAAGATGCTGTTAAAGACCGCAAAGAGGTCAATTCCGATTTAAAAGCGCGGGCTCAAGACCGGCGTGAACTGGCAACCGAAAAGAAAGAGGGAGATAAAGCCGGTGTCGCCAGGGAAAAGGCCGCTCTGGTAAAAGACAATGCTGATATTAAAGGTGACCGGGCTGATTTGAAGGGCGACCGGAAAGATATTCGGAACGACAGAAAAGATGTGAGAAAAGACCGGAAAGATCGCAGAGCCGACCGGAGAGACCTTCGTCATGACAAAAAGCATGATGGCAAATAGATTGATAATTAAATAAACATGGGCCATGCGCCTGAATCGGCGCATGGCCTTTTTTTTAACATTGATCGGAGATAGAGATGAGACCTCTACGCTTATTTGCTGGAACCTTATTTTCAGGCTTTTTATTAGTGACATCTTTCAATAATTGTTTTGCCCAGACCGCCCCTGCGGGTAGCCAGCAAGACCAGAGGTCGGTCGCGATCGACAATGCCAATGTCCTGAAAGATAAAATGGATATTCAGCAGAAGAAAGACGAGATCGCGAGAGACAAGCAGGAGCTCAAGAATGAACAGAAACAGTTGAAGGATGACAATAAAAAATTAAAGGCCGACAAAAAGAAAGCCCATCCTAAAAAAACCAAAAAGAAGACCAAGAAGACGCCCGCAACAGTAAATTAACCTGGTCTTTGCGTCAAAATGCCCTGAAATGGGGACCCTTCCGGGTTATCCTTCACCCTTTTCTTCGCCCTCTCCCTGGATGGGAGAGGGAATTCCGGGAAATCTTAATCTCTGATCTTGGTTCTTGAACTGGCGGAAGACTTCTGTATATAGTGAAGAGGTATTTCCCTCTTATTGAAATTGGAAAATTGTTTTGAGTTATCCGACGCTTCGAATGTGGCTGTCTCTCCTCTGTTTGATCGGCGGGGTCCTGGTGGCAGGATGCAAGAAAGACACGTCTCGTTCCGGGATGATGGCCTTTCCCCCTCCGGAAGTTACTATAGCGGAAATCCAGAAAAAAACGGTTGCCGTCACTTATGAATATGTGGGTCAGATCGCCGGATCGCGCGAGGTGGAGGTTCGCCCCAGGGTCTCCGGTATTCTCATGCGGAGAAACTATAAAGAAGGGTCAAAAGTAGAAGCGGGACAAAGTTTGTTTACAATCGACCCGGAACCGTTTCGTCTCGCTCTGGAAAAGGCCGAGGCACAGATGGCAAGCGCCAGGGCAAGCCATGATCAGGCTTTTCGCAACATGAGCCGGTTGAAGCCGTTATGGGAAGCAAGAGCCGTCAGCCAAAAGGATTACGATGATACGGTTTCGAGCGAGCTGATTTCCGCCGCAAATGAAAAGCTTTCGGAGGCCGCGGTCAATGAGGCCAATCTCAACCTGACCTATACGCGGGTCGAAGCGCCGATTTCCGGGGTCACCAGCGAAGCCCGGAAATCAGAGGGGACTCTGGTCCAGGCGCAACAAACTTTATTGATGACCATATCGCAAATCGATCCGATTTACGTCATCTTCAGTTTTACGGAAGCGGAACATTTAAAGTTTAACCGCGACGTGTCGGAAGGAAAGCTCCGTTTGCCGAAAGGCGGAAAGTTCGATGTCAAACTCACGCTGGAGGATGGTTCCGAGTATCCCAGGATCGGAAAAGTTGATTTTACGGATGTCCGGGTAGACTCGACCACCGGAACGATTGTCGCCAGAGGCGTGGTCGCAAATCCTGAAATCATTCTGCGCCCCGGTCAGTTCGTCAAAGTCAAACTGATCGGCGCCATTCGGCCTGACGCCCTGACAGTGCCCCAGAGAGCCGTGCTGGAAGGTCCCGGCGGTAAAATGGTGATGACCGTTAACGCGCAGGGAATTGCGGAGATGCATTCTGTCCAGGCGGGAGACTGGTTAGGCGAGGAATGGGTCATATTAAGCGGACTTAATGCAGGGGATCAGGTGATTGTGGATGGCGTCGTCAAAGCGCGTCCTGGTTCTCCGGTTAAAATCGCGCCGTCCGCCGCCGAAGCTCCCAAAGCGGCAAGCGGACCTGAACAATCTCCAAATCCCGGCAGCCATTAAAGTTTCTGAACGTTGACAGGAATCGTGAAGCATCATGTTTTCCCGCTTTTTTATTGATCGTCCGATTCTCGCCTCGGTGCTTTCGATTTTCATCGTGATCGCCGGGCTCGCGTCTATCCGAATTCTTCCGGTATCTCAATATCCGCAAATCGCTCCTCCAGTAGTCAGCGTCCGGGCCGTTTACCCGGGCGCTTCCGCCGAAGTGGTCGAACAGACAGTTGCCGCTCCTCTTGAAACCGAGATTAACGGCGTTGAAAAAATGCTTTTTATGAGTTCCAATTCCGGATCGAATGGCGCCATGGAACTCGACGTGACCTTCGAAATCGGGACAGACGTTGATAAAGCGGCCATCAATGTCACGAACCGGGTGAAGCAGGCCGAGGCGCGCCTTCCCCAGGAAGTCCGGCGACAGGGGGTCACCGTCGAAAAAAATTCCCCATCTTTCCTCCAGGTCCTGGCTTTTTACTCTCCCGATTCGACCTTTGACGGCTTTTTTATCAGCAACTACGTCACGCTCAATATTCTGGACGCTGTCAGGAGGATTCCAGGAACAACAAATGTTCAGATTTTCGGGGCCAAAGATTACGCGATGAGAATCTGGCTCCGTCCCGACCGTATGGCTCAGCTGAGTCTGACGACCCGTGACATTTTTAACGCCATTAATGAGCAGAACGCGCAGTTTGCGGCGGGTAAAGTGGGACAATCCCCTGTTCAGGGAGATCAGGAGCTGGTCTATACCGTTACCACCCGCGGGAGAATGGCAGATCCTAAAGAATTTGAAAACATCATTCTCCGTTCAAATCCGGATGGGTCGTCTCTGCGATTAAAGGAAGTCGCCCGGGTCGAACTGGCTTCGAAGGACTACGATTTTATCGGACGGGTGAACGGGAAGGAGGCGACACTCGTCGGAATTTTTCTCCAGCCTGGAGCAAATGCGCTGGAGGTGGGGGAAGAGATTCACAGGACCATAACCGAAATGTCTTCCCGGTTTCCAGCCGGCCTCGCTTATTCGATGCCGTACGATACGACGAGGTTTGTACGGGTATCCATCCGGGAAGTGACCAAGACGCTTCTTGAGGCGATGCTTCTGGTGTTTCTTGTGGTCTTTCTTTTCCTGCAAAACTGGCGGGCCACGCTCATCCCCTTCGCGGCGGTTCCGGTGTCTCTGCTGGGGACCTTTGCGGGCCTTTATCTCCTTGGCTATTCAATCAATACGCTGACGCTTTTTGGCATGGTGCTGGCCATCGGCATTGTCGTGGACGATGCCATTGTCGTGTTGGAGAATGTTGAAAGAATCATGGACGAATATCACCTGCCGGCTCGCGAGGCGGCTCTCCGCGCCATGCAGGAAGTCACGGGTCCCGTGGTTGCGATTGTTTTAACGCTTTCGGCTGTTTTTATTCCCATTGCGTTTTTGGGAGGGTTAACGGGTGAACTCTTCCGGCAGTTCGCGGTCACGATCACCATTGCCGTCGTCCTTTCAGGGCTGGTGGCGCTGACCTTAACCCCGACCCTCTGCGTTCAAATCCTGAAACGGGAACACAGGCTCCCGAGCCGTTTTTTTACCTGGTTTAATACCTGGTTCCGAAGGGCAACAGGAAGCTACGCCAACGGCGTCGCGTGGATGATCCGTCGGGGGGGGATTGCGATTTTTCTATTTTCCGGTATGGTCTTGATTACGATCACGCTCTGGAGAAGCGCGCCTGAAAGCCTCGTGCCCGAAGAAGATCAGGGATATTACATCGGCGTTGTTTTTCTTCCCGACGGAGCGACTTTACAGCGCACTGACAGGGTGGTCAGCCGGGTGGTGGACGCCATACGTTCGAATCCGGCAAATGAGTTCGCGGTCGCTTTCACCGGTCTTGATTTTATCGGAGGAGGATTTCGAAACAATGCCGCGACGATTTTTGTGACCCAGACGCATTGGGATGAGCGAAAAGTGAACACCCAGAGGTTGATAGGAGAGTATTATATGAAAACCGGCCAGATCCGGGAAGGTCTGGTGCTGGCATTTGCGCCTCCTCCCATATTCGGTCTGGGCAACGCGGGGGGCTTCGAACTCTACCTTCAAAACAGGGGGGAAGGGGGGCCGGGGAGGCTGGCTCAAGTCCTGGGTCAGTTTGTGGCGAAGGCCAATCAGGACCCCAGACTGGGCGGGGTGCAGACCCTCTGGCGGTCGAATGTGCCGCAACTTTATGTCGATGTAGACCGCGAAAAGGCAAAGGCGCTGGGAGTTCCGGTGAATGAAGTCTTTGACACGCTATCGGCCACGCTCGGAAGTTATTATGTGAACGACTTTAATCGAAACGGCCGGACCTGGCAGGTGTTAATGTCTGCGGAACCTTCCTACCGAAACAGCCCTCAATCGATCGGTCAAATTTATGTCAGATCTCAAAAAGGGGATATGATTCCAATCAAGGCCCTCGCAAAGGTCAGTTATACTTCCGGACCAGACTCGCTGGTCCGGTTTAACAATCTTCCCTCGGTGAAGTTAATGGGCCAGGGCGCGCCGGGGATCTCTTCAGGACAGGCCATTGAAGCCGTCGAAGCGGTTGCAAAAGAGGCGCTTCCCCCGGATTTCTCCCTTGCCTGGGGCGGAGCCTCGTTTCAGGAAAAACGGTCGAGCGGCACGGCGAATTTAGCGCTTTTATTGGCGGTTCTCATGGTCTTTCTGATTCTGGCCGCGCAATACGAGAAATGGTCGCTTCCTGTTTCCGTGTTGCTCACCTTGCCCTTTGGCACTTTTGGCGCGCTTGCCGCGATCTGGATTAGAGGACTCACGAACGACGTCTATTTTCAAATTGGACTGGTGACGCTTCTGGGGCTTGCCGCGAAAAATGCCATTCTAATCGTTGAATATGCGGTTTTAAGAAATCAGGAAGGGTTGTCCCCCTCATCTTCTGCGCTTGAAGCGGCCCGGCTCCGGTTCAGGCCGATTCTCATGACTTCCCTGGCGTTTATTTTAGGGGTCGCGCCTCTGGCTTTTTCGAGTGGAGCGGGAGCAGGCGCCAGAATTTCCGTTGGAACAGGGGTGATGGGGGGGATGTTGAGCGCGACCTTTCTGGCTATCTTTTTTGTTCCTTTCTTTTTTAAACTGATAACAGAAAGAAGCTGGAGAGAAAAACGTTCGACAGAAGCGCTAAAGAGGGAGATTGCGGCTCATAAGGAGAAATCAGTGAAGAGCCAGAGTCCAGTCGATAGTCCGGAGAAAAATGCGGCCGGAGGGGAGGAATGATCCGGCTTCTTTTGTTTTTCCCTTCTGTTTTGTTCTTTTTCCTCGCGGGTTGTATGCTGATGGGACCCAACTATCAGAGGCCTCAAATCAGCATGCCTGATCAGTGGCCCGGTATGGAACAAGGAGAATCCATCCGGGAAAAATGGTGGGCGGCTTATCAGGACCCTGTCCTGAACCAGCTTGTTGAAGAGGCTCTGCACAACAATCGAGATGTTAAAATAGCCGCGGCCCGGCTTGAGGAAGCCCGAACCGTCCTGGGTCTGGTGAGGGCATCCCGTCTTCCTCAGGCCGCGTTGAAAGGAAGCGCCTCGAGCAACCGGTTGAGTGAAAATGGCCTGTTTGGAGGCTTTTCCGGAGTGGATCTCGGTTATGAGGATTACCAGCTGGGACTCAACATGTCGTATGAGATCGACTTTTGGGGAAAATATCAGCGGGCGACAGAGGGAGCGCGCGCGACCCTCTTGTCGGCTCAGTTCAGCCGGGAGGCCGTTTCGATTTCTCTGGTCACGGATATCTGCCGCGGCTATTTCAACCTGAGGGCGCTCGACGCGCAAATTTCCGTCATGAAACGTACGCTAACAAGCCGTCAAACCTCTTTGAATCTTCAGCAAAGACGGTATGACGCCGGCGTATCCTCGGAACTTGAACTGAGACAAATGGAAGCTGAAACTGCAATGGTACGGGCCCTCCTCGCAGGGCTTGAAAACCAGCTGGCACAGCAGGAAACATCTCTTTCCGTTTTGCTCGGTCGAAGCCCCCGCGCGATTGTCACCTCTTCCCCGGAACGGGGAACCGATATTGAAACACTGACGGTTCCCCCGGCAGTTCCATCGGGTCTGCCCTCCGACCTGTTAGAGCGGCGGCCCGATCTGCGGCAGGTGGAACAGGATCTCATTGCCGCAAACGCCGAAATCGGAGTGGCAAAGGCGGCCTACTATCCCACGCTGTCTCTGACGGGAGATCTTGGCGTGGAAAGCCTCACCCTGTCGAACCTGCTGGGCCTTCCCTCTAAAATGTGGCAATTTACCGCCAACGCCGGTCAGCTGATATTTGATGGGGGCCGTACCGGCTACATCGAGACAGCCGCCGAGGCCCGGCAAAAAGGCGCAATGGAACGATACCAGCAGGCGATTCAGAACGCATTTCGCGATACGCTGAATGCCCTCGTGGCGGAGCGAAAGGCCAGGGAAATTCATGAGGCTCAGCATCTGAGATTCAGAGCTCTGGATTCGGCTTTAAAACTGGCTGAGATGCGGTACAAAAGCGGTATTTCGAGCCTGCTCGATGTCATGGACTCGGAGCGCGGACTTCTCGACGCGGAAATTCAGGAGATCGATTCTCACCGGGCACAGCTCTCAGCCACAGCGGACCTCTATAAAGCGCTCGGAGGAGGGTGGAAGCCGGAATATCCAACGGATCCCGTTTCCGGGGTCAGTGTCGGAAAGAAATGAGGCAAAAGGCCCCGATTGTGAAAGTGGGGATGCGGAGAATCGACCGGGCGTTATTAACAGTTCTTCTCTCCTTGCCGGACCGAGGCCGCCAGGTTGCAAATCAACCTGATTCCTGCGTCAAACAAACAGTCGATTGTGAAAAGTGGGGATGCGGAGAATCGAACTCCGATGGGGTTGCCCCCGGCAGATTTTGAGTCTGCTGCGTCTACCAGTTCCGCCACATCCCCGGAGAAGGCCAATTGTGGTTGTTTATTAGATAATAATGCGCGATCTTCGTTGCAGGTATTATAGATCGGCTTTAAATTTGCTGACAACGGCATTGTGAATGTCATTGAACAGCTTGATATATTTCATCAAGTTTGACCAGCGTACGATATTAATTGAATAATAATCATCATATTTTTTGGAAGTGTACCGGGTGACAAACTGGATTTCGTCCCGCTCGAACAGTTCGACCTTTGCTTCCTTGACTCTGGCTTCAAGCATCTCGCCGTTAAATACGACAAGCGGGAATACCCAGTAAAACCTCTTTTCATTCATTGCAATCTTCCGGTTTTCATACAAGGCCAGTTCGCTTGAAACGGCCTTGATCACCGGAAAAATCGCTCCGTGGATATCCGACGCGTTGGTCGCGTTGAAATAGCTGGCGTTCTTCTGAGCGTCTTTCGCTTCGCTGACTTCCGTGTAGGAGTGGGATTTATATTCAAAGTTGTAAAGATGCATTAAATTATTTTTTTTGAGAATATCCAAAAGATAGTTTTTAAATTTGTCGGGAGACGGAAAAGCAGTTTCGAATTCCGGAATTTCGTTCAGGTAGAAGAGCGGAAAGTTTTCAAGGTTGATGCTCCCGTGAAACTCCCCCTTGGTGAAAAAGACCCATTTGTTCTTCTGGCTCTGTTTGGATTCGACGACGACGACGGTAATGGCCGCGGTCTCTTTTTGGACCTCGGAAATCTTGTAGGCGACCAGATCGATTTCCCGGCCTTTGTCTTCGTCCTTGTCATGGTAAAACCGGTTGGGCACGATCAACCAGCCATTTTTTTCAAAGATATCGCTCACCTGGTATTCAAAAATATGTCCGCTTTTGGCCAGGGTACGCTTGATATTTTCTAAATCAGTCAGATTCATAAGGATTTACCACCGATAGAACGTAAAATTTTATCTTAATTTTTCCAGAATTGCAATCCATCCCGAAGAAATTTCCTGCTAAAAGAAAACTCTGAAATAAATCGCTGAGCGCTGTCCTTACGGGTAATCAGGTGAACCTGTTTATCGGCCAAAAAGTGAAAGGTTTCTTTGTCTTCGATGACATGCAGAAGGAGGTTTTCCTTCACCCGCCCGAGCTCCCTTGGGGGGTAATCGCACAGAATCTGATATGAAACGATCTGATTTTGAAAGGTCTTTCGATAGAAATCAAGCCGGTCCCGATAGAATCGATCGAGCGCGGGGTCGGCGCCGGCGGGGAGAGTCTCTTTCCCGACGATGGATTTGCCTTCCTTTAGAAAATAAGGATAGGTATGTTCCCTTAGAAACAGATGGTCGTTCAGGAAAAAGTAGTTTTCGGGCCCGAGGGAGAAGACCTGAAGGAGTTTGTAAAACATCTCCTTTTGATAGACAGCCGGTGTTTCAGAATTAACCGGAATTCCGATCAGATCAAAGAAAACCGAATTGAGACAGTTGTCTCCTCCCAGATAAGGGATCTCTTGGGAATCAAAAGGGACAAGATCTTTATAATGGTCCAGAGGCTCTCCCCACTGGACCTGTTTTCCCTGGTTGTTTAAGGGGAGCAACGTCTCTTTCTGAGACTGCCTGGCATTGAGAATCGGAAGTTTATCGAACGGCTTTCCAGCCTCGTCCGAGATTTTTAAAACTTCCGGTCTGTAGAGGATTTTTCCGGGATCCTGGAAAAATTGATCACAGGCGGTCAGAATCAGAACGAGACCGAGCGGGGCCAGAAGATAGGGGGCTTTGAAAAGTTTCCTTAAGATCATCAGAATTCTTGTCTTCTCAATGGTTTTTCAGGTATAAGATAAGGTCGCCTGATTTCAGAAGCTCTTTTATACCATGAAAGGAAAATCATGTACTCCTGGATTAAAGTCCTGCATCTGACGGCATTGATTTCATGGTTTGCCGGTCTTTTTTACCTTCCGAGGCTGTTTGTCTATTATGCGGAAACGTCAGAATCTGTCGTGAGGCAAACCCTGCTCGTTATGCAAAAGAAATTGTACAAGATTATCATGGTTCCGGCGGCCCTTGTTACGCTTTTCTCCGGCGGGACCCTCCTTGTCATGCAATGGAATGTCCACGGGGGAAGGGCCTGGGTCTATATCAAGATCTTACTCGTTGTTTTTCTTTATGGATATCAGTATTTCCTCCGTAAAATCGTGAGAGGGTTTGAGCTGGGCCGATCCCCACGATCCGGGAGATATTACCGGATATTGAACGAAATTCCAACAGTTGTTTTGATTTTGATACTGATCCTTGTCGTCATCAAGCCTTTTTCACCGTAACAGGTTGGTGAAAAAGCTCCACCTGCGGTGTTCTCGAAGTTCGGCTTACTCAACGTACCTGACGCGTACGCCTCCGTCGCCTCACTTCTGCGGCCTAGCGACTCTCTGCTAAACATTAAATGGTGGAAGTCCTCGGCAGGGGGCATCTGGAGCTTTTTGACCAACCTGAAAATCCACTGCGAATACTAACCCCTGCCCCCTTACCCCTCAGTGTTCTTGAGGTGGAGCTCGGTCAGGGTCTCCAGATGCGCCGTCTGGGGAAACATGTCAAAGGGAACGATTTTCTGAACCTGGTACCGGACAGAGAGTTTCTTGAGATCCCTGGCGAGCGTGACGGGATCGCAGGAAATATAGTAGATTTTGGGAGGCAGAATCCTGAGGATCCCGCGAAGCGTTTCAGGATCAATCCCTTCGCGCGGCGGATCGGCCACGAGCAGATCAATCTTCTCCCGCTTGATATCCCACCGCTTCAGAACCTCTCCCGTTGAACCTCTCCGAACTGAAACGTTCCCAAGCCGATTCTGCATGAGATTGAATTGGAGCTCATTGGCCGCCAGCAGGTTTTCTTCTATCGCGGTTACTTTTGCGCCAAGGGCTGACAGAAAAAGGGTGAAATTTCCGTTTCCGGCATAAAGCTCCAGGATTTGTTCTTTTCCCGAAAGACCGGTCCATTCCAGAAGGGTTTTTGCCAGTTTCAGATTAATGGAGTCGTTGGCCTGTGAGAACACCTGGAATCCGGCCCTGAATTTAAAGGAAATACCGGGTTTAACGGGATGGGGAACGAAATATTCCAAGAATTGTTTTCCTCTGGCCTGGAGAACCTTGTTCCGTGCGACGACGCGGAACCCTGAGACAGTCCTGAAAAACTGGTCCAGAACCTCTAAACGGGAGGGAACCGGTTGATGAGTTCCAAGCCGGAGTTCAAGAAGGCGCTCTTTACCGTCCGGAGAGAGAACGCCATGCCACTCTCCCGAAAGAGGGCTGGATGGCGCTAGCGTAGAGAGAAAACGGTTGATCTCTTCAATAAGCGAGTTTAATTCCGGCTTCAGGATTTCGCAATGGTCTACTGGAACAAGAGCGCGGCTCTGAGCCCTGTAAAAACCGGTCATGGGTTTTCCGTTGACGAATCCGGTCTGGAGCTTTACCCTCTGACGGTAGTGATACGGTTCCGGAGCCGAAACGGGCGGAAGGGGAGAGATGGAAATTCCTCCGTTTCTGAGGAGGGTTTCAGCGAGGATTTGAGATTTCAACTCGGTCTGGAGCGGATAATCAGCCATTTGCAGATGGCATCCTCCGCATTGACCAAACCATGGACAGGGCGCAATCACCCGCGAGGCGTGAGTCGATTTCCAAGCGACCGCTTCTCCCAGGAGATAGTCCTTCTTCTGAAGAAGAATTCTGACATCCACCTCTTCACCAGGCAGAACGAAAGGGACCAGAAGGACCTGGCCCTTCCACCGGGCCATTCCTCTACCGCCGGAAATCAGTTTTTCAATCGTGACCGGGACCGTTTCTTCGTTATTCATCGGAAACAGTCATGGTCTTGGTTCGATTCCAAGGAGTTTCATCTTCCGGTAGAGATGCGTTCGTTCAATTTCCAGCGCGTCAGCCGTTTTAATAATGTTCCATTCATGGGCGTTTAATTGATCGAGAATGTAATTTTTTTCAAAAAGCGTTCTGGCGTCTTTAAGGGAAGATGAATAAGATTCTCCATCTTTAGCGGCGGTGGGGCTGTTCATTCCCGGCGAGGCCAATCCCAGGATGTCGGTCTCGGTGATTTGGGGATGGTCGGTCATAATGAGGAGCCGCTCGATAAAATTCCGGAGTTCCCGGACGTTCCCTTTCCACTCGAGACCCTTTAATTTCTCAAGGGCCTCGTGGGAGATCTTTTTCCGTTTCAAGCCCTGTTCCTTTATCAATTCATCTAGGAAATAATCAATCAGCTCAGGAATGTCTTCCCTTCTGTCCCGCAGAGGAGGGGTTTTTATCGGAATTACGTTAATGCGGTAATAGAGGTCTTCCCTGAAATTTCCCTTTTTGATTTCCTCCGGCAAATCTTTGTTGGATGCTGAAATAAGGCGGATATCCACGGAAATTATTTTCGTTCCCCCAACCCTTTGAAACCGCTGTTCCTGGATTACCCGCAGGACTTTGGCCTGCGTTGCCAGCGACATATCGCCGATTTCATCCAGGAAGAGCGTCCCCCTGTCGGCCAGCTCAAAACTCCCCTTCTTGAGGGCATCAGCGCCCGTAAAAGCCCCTTTTTCGTGTCCAAAGAGCTCGCTTTCAATCAGGGTTTCCGGGATCGCCGCGCAATTGATTTCCACGAAGGGAAAAGAAGCCCTGGGCGAGGCGGCATGAATCGCCCTTGCCACGAGTTCTTTTCCGGTTCCATTTTCTCCCGACACCAGAACCCGGCTCTGGGTGGGAGCGGCCAGCCTGATCTGCTCTTTAAGTCTCTTCATGGCGCTTGAGGAGCCGACCATTTGCCACTTTTTCTCCATCTGATTCCGCAGACGGCTGTTTTCCTCCCCGAGTTTCTGTTCAGTCATGGCGTGCCTGATTAGAATGACGACCTTCTCAAGGGAAAGCGGTTTTTCAATGTAATCATAAGCGCCGAGCTTAATGGCCTTGACTGCCGATTCAATCGAACCATGCCCTGACATCATGACCACGGTCTGTTGGGGGTATAATTCCTTGATTTTCTGCAGGGTCTCGATGCCGTCCATCCGGGGCATCCAGATGTCGAGAAGAATCAGACGGGGAGGATCGGACTGGACCC
>DATNMI010000183.1:0-2797 GCA_035602375.1 Nitrospiria bacterium
CATGTCAAACGCGACCGAAAGCCCCGTTGTGCCGTGAGAGAGGAGATACCTGAACCGGCGGTTGGTATCCCGCGCGGATCCAAATCCGGAGAACTGACGCATCGTCCAGAGTCGGTCGCGGTACATGCCGGGATAAATTCCACGGGTATAGGGGAATTGACCCGGCAATCCGAGATCTTTTGCAGGCGACCAACCTTTAAGATCACCCGGACCATAAAGCGGATTTATTTTTAATCCTGAAAGATTGGTCAATTCTTTTCGGCGTTTCATTCAGGACTTCCCCCTTTTCTCGTCAAGTTATAGTATACCATCGCTCAATTGACTTACCAGAAAGAATAAGTTAATCTGATTTATAAGAGACCCATTTATGTAAAAGGCTTGAAATGAAGCCCTCCCTTTCTATCCGATACGCTTGGTATGGCATGATTCTCTGGGTGACGCTCGCTCCCCTGGTAATTCTGTTCCCCTGGTCAGGCTCCCGCGCCAAAGAAATTCTTCTCGAAAATGCTCTCAACGAAGAAGCCTACTTTAACCGGCAGGCCGGCATCAGCCTTGATCGCCGCATCGATCATCTGATTTCCCAGCTTCGATCTCGCGTTGTTGCAATCGAGATTCTCGATTCCGAAGAATCGGTCCGTTCTTTTGTGCGGAAGAGCTCAGGGCTATTTCCGGAGATTCAGGATTGGGCCGTTATTTCTCCCGGGGGAGATATCCTGGCCTATTCCGGAACAATACCGGACCGGAGCCTCTTCCCGGAAGGCGGTCTATCCTCTTATGCGGCGAAGATTGTTTTTAACGAGGGCCGATTTATTGATATTCAGGAACAGAAGGGGGAAGGGCAGATAATTATTCTTTCCCTTCCAATTGAAACGTTTGGCCAGGCGGGAAGCAAAATTATCGGTTTTCTGACGCCGGAGGATCTACTTAAAGATATCCCGCTCCGGTTTCTCCCTTCCGAAGTAATAACCTATATCGCAGATTCCGGGGGGCGTCTCATCTTTTCCAACAAAAAAGGAGGAGAGGAAGTCAAGAATTTAAAGGAACTCCCTCCGGTGAGAGCTTTCCTGGAAAAAAAAGGATGGGCGGAAAACGGGGAATATACGGGTCTGGTGGGGAAAAAGGTCTATGGCACCATGTCTCCTTTAAACCGTTTCAAGTGGGGAATCGTGACGGAGGTTCCCAGGGCTGCCCTCATCGGCCCGGTCACTGAGGAGATTGAATTCCTTGGAAAAGTCCATCTGTTTATCGTCGCGCTCTTTGCCCTGTCCGGAGTCTATCTTGTGAACAGATTTCTCAAACCCCTCTCCCGTCTGACCAAAGCTCTCGACCGGACCAGCCGGGGGGAATTTTCCCTGCTCAAGACTGGAACCCGGTTCAAGGAGACCGATCTTCTCATTGAAGAGTTCAACCGGATGGTCACCATACGGGGAAAGTACGAAGAGGAGATTCAGCAGAGCGAAGAGCGGTACCGGTCTTTGATCGAACAGGCCTCTGACGGTATTTTTATCACCGACGCGGAAGGGGGGGTGCTGGAAGTTAATCCCAGGGGAACCGAATTACTCGGTTTCTCCAAAGAAGAAATCATGGAAATGAAACTTCCGGACCTGATTCCTGAAGAGGACCGGATGAGGGTGTCTCGTTTTTTTAAAAGCCTGGACGGTGAGAAGATTTCTCTCATCGAGTATCAGTTTCGGAAAAAAGACGGGAGGCTCCTTCCGGTGGAGGTGAGCGCGAGGCTCCTTTCCGAAAAGAGAATTCAGGCGATTGTCCGGGATGTCAGCGAAAGAAGAGAGGCGGAGAAGGCCATCTGGAATCTCGCCTATTATGACCATTTAACCGGACTTCCGAACAGGATTCTTCTCCAGGACCGCCTTCAACTGTCGATTCTGATGGGGATAAGGGACGGCAACCCGCTGGCGCTCCTCTTTCTCGACCTGGACCGGTTTAAAGAGATCAATGACACCCTGGGGCATCTGAGCGGGGATATTCTTTTAAAGGAGGTTGCTGACAGGATAAAAGGGGTTCTTCGCGAATCTGATACCGCAGCAAGATTGGGCGGGGACGAATTTGCCGTTCTATTGCCCGGCTCGACCCGGGAGGGCGCGGTGATGGCGGCCCAGAAGATTCTCCGGGCTGTTGAAAAGCCGGTCATGCTTCGGGGGATGACGCTCGGCGTAAATGCCAGCCTCGGAATTGCCCTCTTTCCGGACCATGGCGAGGAGGCCCAGGTGTTGATTCAGAGGGCCGATGTCGCGATGTACGAGGCAAAAAAACTGGCGAGCGGATACGCGGTCTATTCTTTCGGACAGGATATCAATACGCCGGTCCGTCTGGCCAGGGTCAGCGAGCTGCGGCAATCGCTGAGCGGTCAGATGCTTCTCTTATATCAGCCGAAGATTCACCTGAAGACCGGGGTGATCGAAGGGGTAGAGGCATTGGTCCGGTGGAACCATCCCAAACAGGGAATGATCGAACCAGACCAGTTTATCCCCCTTGCCGAGCAGACCGGACTCATCAAGCCGCTAACCCTCTTTGTCCTTGAGGAGGCGCTGAAACAGGTTGGTCGATGGCGCCGGTCCGGAATAGAACTTCCGGTCTCCGTCAATCTTTCCCAAAGATCCCTTCAGGACCCCCAGTTTCCGGAGATGATTTCTGAAATCATCGAACGTTCGGAGGTTCCCCCCGGATGGCTTGAATTCGAGATTTCTGAAAACGCGCTGATGGCCGATTCGGTCGGCGCCCTCGAGAAATTAAAGCGGATCAGCAAACTAGGTGTTCGTCTCTCCATTGATGATTT
>DATNMI010000199.1:0-2737 GCA_035602375.1 Nitrospiria bacterium
TTTCTCGCGACCCTGCACAACCGCACTTCCACCAATCTTAAAGTGGATTTCAACAAGGACCGCTCCTATTTCGATCGGATCATTGAACAGCTGAAAAGCGGTGGACACATCGGATGGGACGAAGGTCAGGAATTCTATCAGCTAAAAGATCGTTGGGCAGAGAGAGGGCACATGTGGGAAGATCAACAAGTGCTTGTTCACGGCGATGTCACCCCTGCCAATATCCTGTTCGGTGACGGGCTATGGGTAATCGCCATTGATCTCGAGCGGATGAAAACGGCAGACCGGGTTTTCGATGTCGGGCGTGTGGCCGGGGAGATCAAGCATTTCTTCATGCAGTACGCAAGCGATCCGTGGATGGCAGAGCCGTTTATAGGCCACTTCCTCTGGGAGTATGCTTGCCACTTCCCCGACCGGGATGCCGCCTTTGCCTCCATCACCAGACGGGTTCCCTTTTACATGGGGCAAACCCTGCTTCGCATTGCCCGAAATTCATGGATTATGGGAAAATACCGGCGGCAGTTAATCAATGAAGCGAAGGCCACACTGAGGTAAAAGAACCATGCCAATAAAAGGGATCCTGTTTGATCTTTATGGAACTTTAATCGACATCGAGACTGATGAGGCTCTGGAAGAGATCTACCGCGGCATTGCACACTACCTCGCCTACCATGGCGTTTACCTGCATCGGGGGGAGGTGCGAGATTACTACTACAATATTATGAAACAGCAGAAAGAGACCCGTGGCGAAAAATACCCGGAAATAGATGTGGAGGAGATCTGGGACATATTTCTTGAGCAGAAAGGGGTTAAAGTTACCCCGGCACGCCGGGAATTGGCCAGGATACTAGCCCAACTTTACAGGGGAATCTCCTGCAAACGTCTCCAACTGTTTCCGGATATCAAAAGAGTCCTGGACGACTTAAAAGGTCGCTACCGTCTGGCCATCATTTCCGATGCCCAGGCCTGTTTCGCGTTGCCGGAGCTTCGGGCCGTCGGGTTAAACGGCTACTTCGATCCGATTATTATCTCCGCCAATTATGGATTCAGGAAACCTGATAGCCGTCTTTTCGGGAGGGCTCTCGAGTTTATGAGGCTGACTCCGCAGGAGGTCATTTACGTGGGTAACGACATGTTTCGGGATATCTACGGGGCGAGCCTGGTCGGCATTAAGACAATCTTCGTTAACTCTAACCAAGGGATTAAATCCTATGAAAATGTGAGCCCAAACTATTTCGCCGCGCGGTTCGAAGATGTCCTCAAGGGAGTAAACGCTCTGGGTTAAATTTGGATTTGTAGGAAACCCGAAGAGGCAAGGTTTATAAGATCAATGATTATATTTTGTAACCCACGGCGTTTTTAAAATAGGTACTACTGAAGGTTCCAGGAAGTGTCTTTGATTGGCATGGAGGGCGAAAAACCGGAAGATTCCAGTCAATATCTCTGGAGTAGCCGGGGGTTTGTTACCAAACCCCCTCTACCGGAATTTTATTGTTCTATTATCTCATTCCTGGATGTCCGCCATCTCCGCCGCGCTTCATCTCCCACATTTTTTTTAATTGCTCTTTCGTAATAAGGGTCTTAATCTTCGTCAGTTGTTTCACATAGCTTGACCATAAGCCTGATTCAAGAGAACCAATTTCCTTGATCTTTCCTTCTGCTTTTTCAAGGTTGATCGAATCTTCCTCCATGATTTCTTTTAGAGATTCTTCCGCTGCCTTTAATTTTGCTTCTGGAATCGTGTTTTCATCGCGGTAGGAGTCTCTTAATGCTTTTAAATCAGCAATCTGTTTTTCATTTAAACCCAATAGATCTTTCATCTGAAGAAAATGAATTGCTCCGTTATGAGGGGTCATCATCCAGTCCTTCTGGCCGTAACCCTCATGTCCCATTCCATGGCCGTAACCCATAGAACCGTAACTCATCGAACCGTAACCATGGCCCTCCATCATCGAAGAAGCGCCCATATTACCATGTTCGGACCCGGGTGGGTCCGCGTTGGCTGCGAAGGAGATTGATGCCAATGCAAAAATTGTTAATAAAATCGATTTGAAAAATAATTTCATCTGAGGTGCCCTCCCGATTAGTTTTTAATATGGTAACAGACTTAACGGTTTTATTGATCAACACTTGATTACTACTTTTCTTCAAGAGTATATTAGTCTCTGGCCTTATGCAAACCCTAAAGTCTTTACCGGGAGCAGCTGGGGACTCATGTGTTAAAGGACTTATGGCGAGCACGGAATAAGGTTTCAATGATCCTGGAACCCCCATTACCAAAACTATTGTTTCCCCTTTTAAAAATGTTAAGTTTTACCCCGGAAATCTATTCAGATGACCTAACGGTTAGGTTGCCCTATAAGAAGGAAGCTGATATCATCGCCCGAAGGGATTTTCAAGGAATGCCGCTCAAACAGATTTAAAACCTTAACCATAATAAAAGGAGGCCTCACATGGCAAAAGCAATGACCAAATCCGCAATCGTTACTCACCTCGCAACAAAATTAGAATTTCCGAAGAAGCAGGCTATCGAGTTTCTCACGGCAATCTCGGAACTCGCGTACAGAGAAGCCAAGAACGCATTTACTCTTCCAGGACTTGGCAAACTCGTCCTTGTTAACCGGAAAGCCCGCATGGGAAGAAATCCTGCCACCGGCGAAACCATCAAGATCCCGGCCAAGAAAGTCGTGAAATTCCGGGTTGCCAAGGCCTGCAAGGATGCGGTGATTGGGGAAAA
>DATNMI010000200.1:0-3052 GCA_035602375.1 Nitrospiria bacterium
CCTCCAATATCGCGGGCACACGGATCGTCTGCGAGGCCGCTCTGACCCTGGGGGTGGAAAAAATGGTCCACACCTCATCCGTCATGGCCCTCGGCCCTTCGGGCAAGAATCCTTCAGATGAGACTTCCCCGCGGCCTGCCGGTTTTGTCAACGATTATGAGCGGACAAAATACCTGGCGGAACTTGAGGTGGCCCGTTTTGCCGCCAGGGGGCTTCCTGCAGTCATTGTTTCTCCCTCGCTGATTTATGGCCCTTCTATTAATTATCCGGGATCGGCAACCAATAAATTCATCAAAGGCGTTATCGAGGGATCTCTTAAAGGCCTCCCGAACGCGATGGACACGATTGCCAACGGCGTTTATATCGAGGATGTCGTGACAGGCCATCTGCTGGCAATGGACCGGGGACGGGCGGGAGAGAAGTATATTCTTGCGGGAGAGAATGTCACGTTGGGGCAATACCTTGCCTTGATGAACGAACTGTTCGGTCTGAAGCGATCGTTTAAGACCGTTCCCCTCTGGTTGATCTGGCTCACGGGAAAATACCAGGAATGGAATGCCCGGCAAACCGGGAAAGAGCCGGAAGTGCCCAGCAGTACGGCGCGGATTTATTCCAGGAACTGGGCCTATTCTTCCAACAAGGCCCGAAAGGAACTCAGTTATTTTCCCAGGCCTCTGCGGGAGGGGTTAAAAATCACCCACGCCTGGCTGACCGGAAGGCCGGTTCCGCCTCAACCGCCTTCCGACCTGAAGGGCCCGAACTATATCCCTATTAACAGTCTGAAATAAAAGAATCAGGATACGTGAAACTTTTTGATCAGGGTCGATTCCATATCCTGCAGAGGAAACTCTTCCTGGGCCTTCGTTTTCATGTCCCGGAAGAACGCCTTTCCGGCGGCAAGCTCCGCTTCTCCGAGGATCAGCACATATTTCGCGTGCAACCGGTCTGCCTTTTTCATCTGACTCTTTAAACTCGCTCCAATGACATCCATTTCCGCCGAGATTTCCAATGCCCGGAGTTTGGAGAGGAGGGGGAGCGCGGTTTTTTGGGCCGGACCTCCCAGCGCGGCAATATAAAGGTCGATTCCTTCCGGAATGCCTTTTGAAGGGTCAAGCAGGGAGATCACCCGCTCCATTCCGAGGGCAAACCCGATACCGGGGACTTTAGGCCCGCCCAGCTCTTCCACCAGACCGTCGTATCTTCCTCCCGCCGCCAGGGTGTTTTGGGCGCCCAGGTTGCCGGACTTCCACTCAAAGGCGGTCTTGGTGTAATAGTCAAGTCCGCGAACCAGCCTGGAGTTGATCAGAAACCGGATCTTCAGGAGGGAGAGACCTTTCTGGACCTCGTCAAAATGACCAGCGCATTCCCCGCAGAGATATTTCAGAATGTCCGGAGCTCCCGCAAGGGCCTTCTGGCATGACTCCGACTTGCAGTCGAGAACCCGCATCGGGTTGGTGTTTGTCCGCCGTTTGCAATTGTCGCACAATTCATTGGCTATCCCGGTCAGGAAATCCTGAAGCACCTTCTTGTAATTGGGGCGGCAGGCCGGGCATCCGACGCTGTTGATTTCAAGAACCAGGGTCGGGTCGACGGATAATCCCGTTTTCTCGAAGAATTGCGTAACGAAAGAGATGATTTCGACATCCTGAAGCGGGCCGGAAGGGCCGAGGACCTCGGCGCCCGCCTGATAGAATTGACGGAACCTCCCTTTCTGGGGGCGCTCGTGGCGAAACATCGGTCCGATATAGAAAACTTTGGTCAAAGGCGCAAATGAATTGAGGTTATGTTCAATAAACGCCCTGACAACGGAGGCAGTCCCTTCAGGCCGGAGCGTCAATTTTTTCCCATCCCTGTCCTCAAAGGTGTACATCTCCTTTTCGACAATATCGGTCCCTGCGCCGATGCTCCGGGCAAAGAGGAGTGTCTCCTCGAATATCGGAATTTTAATTTCACGGAAATTAAAACTTTTAAAAAGCGATCTCAGGCATTTTTCGACAAAATCCCAACGGGGCATGTCGGCGGGTAATATGTCTTTTACACCTTTTATCGCTTGAATATTCATAAGATTGCCAGTTTATAACCTGTTGATAAGTCATCAGAAATATAGCCTATTTTGAAGGGAATTGCCAAAAATATTTTTTCCCGATATAATTTGCGCCCTATGGACTACCGGAAGCCGAGAAATGTCAGGGTGCCCATTTCAGTGAGGGTGACCTATGATTATCATAACGCCTATATATTCGGTTACTCGAAAGACATCTCCAAATGCGGCATTTTTATCCAGACCGATAAGCCGGTAGCGATGGGGGGAAGGGTGATGGTGCAATTTACCCTTCCTGAAACCAGCCATATTATTAAATGTGAAGGAAGGGTCAGCAGGGTTTTCGCCTCCGACTTAAAAGAGGCCGCCGGCCAGCTGAATGGAATGGGGGTTGCGTTCTCAAAGATCAGTACGGTCGATGAGAAAGAGATTGCCACGTTTATTACAGAACATTGGGCCAACGACGGACCGACCAACGCTTCTGTGTCTCCTCCCAAGACTAAAACCCCGCCTAAGGTAAGTCCGCCTGAATTGCCGGAACAAGACGCCATCAGGAACGCATTAATGCCCTACGTCAACGGGCGCGTAGCGATAAAAGAGACTTTGTTTGTCCTGGAAAGCCTCGAAGGGGACCATCTGGTTTTAAGGAACGACGACCAGATGCACACGTTCATCTGGTTTGCCTCCATCGGAGAGATTTTGCCGAACAAAGCCGGGATTCCGGAAATTATCGTCAAACCGCGCCAGGCAGATTCCGATTGGTGATCCCCGGGCTCCTATCCGGTTGTCTTTTCAGTCATAAAGCGATACCTGGAGAAGTCCAGGGCTGTCTAGACTCCCGCAAGACCCGGGTTTTGTCTCTTCATATTGATTTTTTCTCCGGAAAATGATACAAGTTAACTTTACCCTTCTTCGCGGGAATAGCTCAGCGGTAGAGCATCGCCTTGCCAAGGCGAGGGTCGCGAGTTCAAATCTCGTTTCCCGCTTTCTTTTCTTCTAATAAATCAATCA
>DATNMI010000251.1:0-4049 GCA_035602375.1 Nitrospiria bacterium
TGCCATTAGGCTATTCCAACTTGATCTAACTGAAAATCAAGCCATAACCATCTGAATTTAAACTGAATTATTTTATTTATTAACAAAAAGAAATGAAATGAGATCTGACCATTCAGGCAAGCAACTGTAAAGTTTTCCGACACTTTTTATAATATAATAGAATCACTAAAGGAATTTATTAAAAACCTGAATGAAAACAAACACCTATCAATGATTTCTTAATTTAATAAAACTGTAAAATTTCTCGACTTTTTTAATCTTTCTCCAAACCTTTTGTCATGCGTTCAGGGCGTCAGGTGAACAACTCATAACAGTTTCGCGACGCGCCCTGGCCTTTAATAAAAAGATTCGTTAAAAGAAAACGAGCTTTTTGTGCTTAAGCAAAAAAAAAGCGGGTTGGCCTTAGTCGAGGCCAACCCGTCTTTTTATACTTCGAAGTAATGTATATATTTAGCTTAGTACGACCTTTTTTCTGCCATAGATCGCAAGCCCGATTAAACCGATGCCAAGAAGAACCAGTGAGGACGGTTCCGGAACCGATGAGGCGCCACAATTTGAGTTAGAACCAACTGAAGAAAGTACTGAAGTTGTTTTTCCGTCTGACACAAAACCGGAACAGCTGTTCGTATATCTCACGTGGGCCGCAAAATCAGAACCGTTAGAGTTAGGAGAAAATGAGGCAGATCCATTTAAAACAAAAAGAATCGGACTGCTGATGCCATCGGTAGACCCAGCATCTTTCTGAAATTCCAGAAAAGAACCGAAACCATCCATGGTCTGTGTGCCGACGTTACATGACCAACCGGTAGCGCAAGTTAACACAGAATTAGTGCTATTGAATCCAAACATGTCAATTCCAAGTCCGGTTTGAGCGCCTGTTCCACCATAAAACCATTGAACTGAAAGGGTGGTATTCCCAGAACCATTTGTCCCAATAGTCACATTAACAGAATCACCTGCTGTATTTAGCTGAGTGACATTCCAATGAGTCAGTGAAGTCGCATATGATGGACTTGCAACTACAATCGCGGCCATCAAAAGACCCAGAATCCCTAATCCTATTTTTTTCATTTCAAATGCTCCCTAAGATTATTTAATAATATTCAATACTGACCTGATTAAATGCAAGGGTTAAGCCAAACAATAAATTTTCAAAAATTATCTTACAGATGCTTCGTAAGAATATGAATTCACAAGATAAATATTTATAGAACACAAAAGGAGAGACTGGGGTAAAGCTATGAATGATCGCAGGAAATTGTAAATTTTTCTGACAGTATTTATGAAAACTAATTCATTCCCTCAATAAAACCAAAAATCATCAATAAAACTAATGTCTTGTGATGAACCATTCCTGCCAAACCAATTTGTAAAATTCTCCGACACTTTTCTTGTTCTCTCACTTCTGCACCCTATCTCCTGTTCCCTCGCGGCGGGCCCCTTGCCTTTTGCCCCTACCCCCTTCACCCCTATACCCTGAGCCCTATCCCCTACACCCTGCCTTTATTTATTCCCAGCTTTTCAATCAATTCATGGAGTGTCGGACGGCTGATTCCCAGCTCACTTGCCGTTTGGGAAACGTTCCCTTTGTTCTTTGTCAAAGCCCTTTGAATGATCTCTTTTTCAATCACTTCGCGCGCCTCTCGCATGCTTAAACCTTCAAATTTGGAAGCCGCCGAGGTCAACTCCAGGTCTTCCGGAGTTATTTTCCCTCCTTCCGCCATAATCACCGCCCGTTTAATCTTATTTTCCATTTCGCGGATATTTCCCGGCCACCCATAATTTTGAATCGCATGCACTGCCTGGCGGGAAAACCCGGAATTCTTTTTTTTATTTTCGACCGAATATTTTTGAAGGAACATTTTTGCCAGCAATAAAATATCCTCTCCTCTTTCCCGCAATGGAGGAATCTTTATCGCCACCACATTTAATCTGTAGAATAGATCTTCCCGGAACTTCCCCTCTGACATTGCCTTTTTCAGATCAATATTTGATGCGGCAATCACCCTGACATTCACGCCAATCTCTTCTCTCCCCCCAACCCGGACAATCTCGTGGTCCTGCAAAAACCGAAGGAGTTTAACCTGCAAGAGCATCGGAAGCTCCCCGATTTCATCCAGAAAGAGGGTCCCGTCCTGGGCCGCTTCGATTCTCCCCTTTTTCTGAGCATGAGCGCCGGTAAAAGACCCTTTTTCGTGTCCAAACAGTTCGCTTTCGAGCAGATTTTCAGGAATAGCCCCGCAATTGATCGCCACAAAAGGCTTCTCTCTCCTTCCGCTCTGGCGGTGTATGCCCCTGGCTACAAGTTCTTTGCCCGTACCGCTCTCCCCCGCCACCAATACCGGGGCATCCGTATTTGCAACCTTCCGGATGGAGGCGTAGACCTTCTCCATCTCTTCACAGGTCCCCATCATCTCTTCAAACAGGTCCGAATGAAGAAACTTTTGAAGTCTGGCGTTCTCCCGTTCAAGCTGAGACATTTGCAATGCCCGCCGGAGAATGACTTTAAGTTCATCGATCTGGATCGGTTTGGAGAAAAAGTCGTAGGCGCCGAGACTTATCGCTTTTAGAGCATTCTCTTTTTCGCCCCTACCGGTGATCATAATGACTTTAGCGAGAGGATCTGCTTCTAAAAGCGCTTCTAGTGTTTGAAACCCCTCTTCCGCTTCTCGAGGGTGAGGCGGCAATCCGAGGTCAAGCGTGACGAGAGAGGGCCGTTCCCGTATAAAAATTTCCAGGGCGGTTGCCCGGTCTCCCGCCAGGAAAATATCGTAATCCTGGGCCAGGCCCCAGCGCATCTGGTTTCGAATATCTTCTTCGTCATCCACGATGAGAAGCTTGGGCCTGGGAGCAGGGGGCAGGGCAGAGGGTACAGGGTGTAGGGGGAAAGAATCAGGAGATAAGGGGGTAGGGGAATTAGGATCAGACATTGGAACTCCCGGGTGTAGGGGCTAGGGAGTAGGGGTTAGGCTGTAGGGCAAGCACAACAAAGGAGAGGAATTCATAAACAAGGCTTACTGATCTTATCATCATTTTTATCTCCACCCTAAACCCTACCCCCTGAACCCTGTCCTTGTGCCCCCTGGACCCTTATCTTCTAACAACGAGGCAATGAGACGAGTAAGCATTTTTGAGATTTCTTCCTTAAAGAATATGCCTCCTCAAATTTTATGTCTTCAACAAAGTTTAAGTCTCTTGATAACGACAATAAAGTTTCAAGCTCGCCGCAAGATCCTAATGCAACATGTAAAAATTGGATATATTCCTTCTTTCCTTTTCTCTTGTACCCCTCTGCTATATTGCAGGGAATTGAGACCGAGCTTCGCCTCATCTGTGAGACTAAACCCCATTTCTCGTCGTCCGGAAATTTTGCGGTCATTTGATAAATCATAAGAGATAGACTATAGCTCTTTTGATAAACGGTCAATTCTTTATAACTCTTCATCCCTACACCCTATCCCCTACACCCTTTGTTCCTGTCCCCAACCTGCCTTTCCTGTACCCTGTCCCCTACCCCCTGCCCCCTATTCTATCTTAGGTGTATAAACAATAAAATCCCCGCATCTCTCCTCTTCTTGATAAGAGGTCAGGACTTTACTAACCATTTCAGGCCCGTAAACAATGGAATACCACCAGTTGTTTACCTTGGGGTCCTGAATAAAGATGAATGCGGAAAAACTCTTTTGTTCAATCATTTTAAAAAGGTTTTCTTTGCGGACCTCATCCTTTTGAATCACAAGCCTGATCAGGAATGGGTCTAAAATATAGGAAGGTTTCCCGGCCAGAATCGTAAAAGAAGTATCTTCTGATATAACATCCCCCCCTTTTTGCTTGATTAAATTCACCATTTTTGGGCGACAAACCGGTTTAGTCGATTCAGTGAGAATAAATTTTAAATCAGTAAGGGTAAAAGTGACCGAAATCAGAATCAAAACGGCATAGGCGAAAATCGGCGAGAGTATATTTCTAGACGTATGACCGAGAACGATGGAACTGATCAACAGCAACGATGCCGTTGCCGGGTCAACCAACTGGTTCACGCCAATTCC
>DATNMI010000252.1:0-7264 GCA_035602375.1 Nitrospiria bacterium
GTTTCATGGATAAGGTGATTCGGTTGTTGACGAACATTGCTCAAAAGGCGGGCTCCGGCTCTGGAATTGTCATCGAATTTCCGATGAGAACCCATTGTAAGGGGTTTACACACTGGAGTAAATAAAAAACCTCTAGACAGCCCGGAGGTAAAAAAGTTATGATAAATCAATGCGATTGAAGCGCGTTTTTTTCCTCCGGCCCCCGGAGTCCGTCGCCAGGGACCTGCTTGGCAAATCGCTTTTTTTTAGAGGGCAACGGGTTGTCATCATCGAAACCGAAGCCTATGGGGTTGACGATCCCGCCTGTCACGCATTTCGGGGAGAAACACCCCGGAACCGGCCGATGTTCCGCCAGGGGGGATGGAGCTACGTCTATTTTATTTATGGCATGCATTTCTGTTTCAACGTCGTCACGGGAGATGCAGGGATTCCTTCAGCCGTCCTGATTCGGGCCGGTATTCCGGTGAACAGAACAAAAGAAATCAGCAAAAACAGAGGCCGGATTGAAAGGCCGGAAAAACTTCTTTCCGGCCCGGGAAACTTCTGCCGCGGGTTGAGGATCGGCGTGAAACAAAACGATCTCGACCTCTGTGAAGAAGAAGATTTTTATTTTTATGAAGGAGACACGGAAGGCGCAGCCCTTCGCGCCGGAGTCTCCTCAAGAGTCGGAATTTCAAAAGGCCAGGAAAAACAATGGCGCTTCTTTCTTGAGAAATTTCATCAGGGGAATATTATCAGTTTCATGAAAAACAGGTAAGATTATGGTACCCGGTCAGGTCAAGTCGTTCGCGGAAATTTATCATCAGAAGACAAAATACTTCAGGGAGGAGATTGCGTCCAATCCCCGTCAACTCGATTGGAACCGCCAACCGTCTCCTTTCAAGGATTATCATACCGACCACCAGATCGATCTGACGCCGTATCTCCCGTTTCAAAAAAATCCGTTTACGGGAAAGCCCCTGGCCCGTAAGCCTGAACCGGAAGGGAGTGAACCAGGCATAGGGAACCTTTCCAGGCTTCTCTATTTTACCAACGGCGTGACCGGCATTCTGCAATATCCCAATGGCAACAAGCTTTATTTACGGGCCGCTCCGACCGCGGGCGGGCTTTATCCCACTGAAATATACCTGGCGGTAAGGGATGTATCAGGGCTTGAAAACGGCGTTTATAACTTTCAGGTAAAAAATCATTCTCTCGTTCTCCTCTGGGAAGGAAATTTCTGGTCTGAGTTCAGCCGGTATTGCTACGGGCATGAAGCCATTGAACAATCCAACATACTCATTATCCTTTCGTCAGTCTTTGAAAGAAGCGCATGGCGATACGAGGACCGCGCCTATCGCCGGATCCTGCTTGACACCGGACATATTCTGGGCAATCTAAGCTGTTACGCCCCAAAGGAAGGACTGGGCGTTTGTCCGATCAGCGGTTTTTTCGATCAGGCGCTCAACCGGCTCCTTTTCCTTGAAGAAGAGAAGGAAGGCGTTCTGATGATGGGAGCCCTTCCCCATTTAAAAACGGTTCGCTCTGGCGAAATCGGGAAAAAGGCGGTTTACCCCTCCTCGCAAAAAAGCGGCGACGAGGCATTGAGCCATGGGCTTCTTCTGGGCCTCCACCATTCCGCTTTTCTTGGACGAGAGGAAACTTCCGCGGAAGAGGACCTCCTGATGGATTTTAATGATGATAATAAATTTTCCAGGAACGCTTCTATTCTCCTCGAGGGCGATCCTCTTGAATGGGGAGAAAACAAGCTTGAACAATCCATTATTGAAAGAAGGTCAACCCGTTCTTTCACGGGAGAGCCTCTCTTCAAAGATGAACTGGGAGGTCTGCTCCGATTTGCCTATGAACCGGTTCATGCTTCTCTTGATGGGCCTGAAACAGGAAGGCCCGGATTCCCGGGATTGCTTGACCCGTCTCTCCTTGAGACCTATATCATCGTCCATGGAGTCATTGAGGTCGAACCCGGAGTTTATTATTATCATCCGGGCCGAAGGGAGTTGCGGCAGATCAAGGCCGGTCAGTTTCGGCAGAAGGTCTGGGAGTTTTGCCTCGGGCAGGAACTTGGAAGAGACGCTTCCGTAGTCATCGTCCATGCCACGAACCTCGTCCAGGCCGTGGCGCGATACGGAAACCGCGCCTATCGTTACCTTCATCTGGACGCAGGGCATATCGGGCAAAGACTCAACCTGGGAGCTGTCAGGCTGGGATTGGGCGCCAGCGGAATCGGCGGCTTTTTTGACGATGAAGTCAATGAACTGCTGGACCTTTCCGCTGAACACGCGATTGTCTATATGACAACGATCGGAAGACCCCCGGCATAAGGATTTACGGGAAACTGGCATTGAACAACGCGGGTTTTGCGAGGGAGAAACGCTAGATGGACGATTTTTCAGAGGGAAAAGAAAGATTTCTTGACCTGTTAAAACAGGTTGATCCAGCCGTGACGGCCGTGATTCCGTCGGCGCCTTCGAACGGCCACTTCCTTATTTCTCTCACCAAGGGACATTCAAGAAAGTTCATGAGTCTTTCAGAGGACGACTTGATCGACCTTTCTGCGGACCACACGATCATGAAAGAAGTAGAGGAAGAAATCAAGGAACATATCGCGGCAATGAAATAATAGTCGTTACGCGTTAAATAGAAATGGAGCAGGAATGGAAAAAACTTTTGATGATGTTGTAGGGTTTCACGGCCATCTGTGTCTTGATATCGCCATGGGCTATCGGATCGCCAAGGCCGCGGTGCGGGAGATGGGAACGGAATTAAAGAACATGAAAGAGGTGATCGCGCTGGTTGAAAACGAAACCTGCGCCGTTGACGCGATACAGGAGTTTACCGGCTGTACGCTGGGAAAACGGAACCTGATCATGACCGCGACCGGAAAACCGGTCTATATTTTACAGAACACCAAGAGTCAGAACGCCGTCAGGATCTATTGCCACTACTGGGATACATTTGATCCGGACGGGTCCCACAGCGCCCGGAGAAAGGCCATGACCGGCCCCGGCGCCACGCCTGAACAGCGGGCCGAATTCCAGAAGGAATTAGATCAGAAAATCCAGGCGATTCTGACGCTTCCCGAGGAAAAACTCTTCCGGGTCAAGAAGGTTAAGCTCCCTCCCCCTCCCAAGGTCGGGAAATACAAGGCCCGTCCGTGTCCTCAATGCGGAGAATCGACCCACGAGGGCCGGTTTGCCGATTTTGACGGCAAAAAGGTCTGCAAGACCTGTTATGACGTGCTTCTGGAAAGAAAAAAATATAGCTGATAAAACGATGAGGAGACAGGGTACTTCAGGGGGTAGGGTGTAGCGTTTAGTGGATTTTTGCCTTACACCCCCACACCCTGTTCCCCTATACCATGCCCCCTGAATCTTTACGTATACCCCCTTCCGCGTTATACTTACCCCTAGCAGATGAATCAGCCATGACCAAAAATTTAAAGTTCATATTCTGGGACGGCGTTTTCTATTCCCTGATGGTCGGCGCCGGGGAAAACTATCTGATTCCCTTCGCCCTTTTCTTAAACGCGACAAGTGCGCAGGTTGGATACCTCGTTTCAGTTCCTCAATTATTGGGAGCCTTTTTCCAGCTGTTTTCAGTATTTCTTCTTTCAGATCTCAGGAAAAGAAAAGCCTTAATGATGGCAGGCGTCGGAATTCAGGCGCTCTCGTGGGGGATGATTCTTTGGGCACCCGAGGGAATCCCCCGGCATGCCCTGGGACTTCTGCTTGCCAGTTATTCGCTCTATTTTATCTCCGGCAATCTTGCCAGCCCTCCCTGGAACAGCCTGGTAGGAGATATCGTGCCTGACGACAGGAGGGGCAATTTTTTTGGAAGCAGAACCCGGTTTATGAGCCTGGGGACGTTCTTAAGCCTCTGCCTCTCGGGCATTGTCCTGTATCAGGCATCCAAAAGCGGCCGTCTCCACGAGGGATTTATTCTGATATTTACCCTCGCTGCGATTTTTCGTCTCATTTCATTCTTCTTTCTTGGGAAAATGAGTGACCCACAGGATGAAGCCCATGAAACGCTTTCTCTCCCGGATTTCTTCCGGGAAATCAGGAAATCCAACTTTATCCATTTCGCACTCTTTTCGGCCCTGACATTCTTTGCCGTCATGGTCGCGGGGCCGTTCTTTTCAGTCTACATGCTCCGCGACCTCCATTTTTCCTATCTGGAGTTCATGTCGGTCAACGCCACGGTGGTGGTAGCGCAGTTTCTGACCTACCTCATGTGGGGGAATTTTGCCGACCGGTATGGCAACCGGGCTGTCCTGAAAATCACGGGAATGACCATGCCGGTTCTTCCGATTCTCTGGACTATTTCCCCGAATTTCTATTATATCCTTTGTATTCAGATGGTTTCCGGGACTGTCTGGGCGGGATTTACTCTGAGCATCGCCAATTATATCTTTGACGCGGTCCCCCCATCCCAGCGCGCCAGGGGGGTCGCATTTTACAGTATATTAAACGGTCTTGGGATTTTTTTGGGGGCCCTTCTTGGAGGCGAGCTCACATCCCGAATTCCATCTCTTCTGGCAGAATTCGGCATCATGGTCCACTGGAAATCCAATATACTCGGACTCTTCTTCGTATCCGGTCTCCTCCGCATGATCATTTCGGCCATATTCCTGCCAAAACTGCGTGAAACGAGGGAAGTGGAGCCTTTTTCCCTCCGGAAAGCGTTCAGCAAAAACCTTCGTTTTTTCGCTTCGGGCAAATAAAAACCCCTTCCGGCCCTGATTCCGGAAGGGGTTTAAATCTTGAAACACATCTAACTCCGGCGATCAGCCTCGGGCGGCGGCTAGCGCCTTGTCGTAGTTCGGATGGTTCGTCATCTCCGGAACGATTTCAACATATTTGATCTTGTCGTCGGCCCCGACTACAAAAATTGCCCGGGTCAACAGGCGCAACTCCTTGATCAACACTCCCCAGTTCTGGCCAAAGCTGGCGTTATTGTAGTCAGAATAAACCTTGTTCCGGATGCTATTGGCCGAACAGAACCTCTTCTGTGCGAAAGGGAGGTCCATGGAAACGGTAAAGATCTCGACGTTCGCGGGGAGTTTCTCCGCTTCCTGGTCAAACCTTTTTGTCTGAGCATCACAAACAGGCGTATCGAGGGAGGGAACCACAGAAATCAGGCGGGTCTTCCCTTTGCTTTGAGAAAGATTGACCGGGCTCAGATCGACCGCGGATATATTAAAATCAGGCGCGTTATCCCCCGCCTTCAGCGCGGGTCCAATCAGCGTCAACGGGTTCCCCTGGAAGGTAATTACCCCTTTTCGTTCATTCATTTTTATTTCCTCCGTTTAAGTGAGAAAAATACAAGGCTAAGTGTTAAATTTTAATCTGCCCGCTTCGCTGAAGTCAATCATATAAAGGATTCCGGAATGTTACTTCTTAAGGAGAGAAACAACATGGCCCAGTTCGGGTAGGATAAGTTTTTCCATGGCCAGCTGGACAGCCTGAACCGATCCGGGGATGGAAAAGAGGGCCCGCCCCTGATACACTCCGGCAACTGCGCGGCTCATGATGGCCGGAGAGCCGATCTCCTGATAACTCAGAAATCTGAATATTTCTCCGAAACCGTCCAGTTTCTTTTCAAGAAGGGTTTCAACCGCTTCATAAGTGACATCCCTGCTGGAAATCCCTGTTCCGCCGTTGATAATCATTGCCTGAATCTCTCCGTTTTTCGCCTGCCCTTGCAGGATTCTCCTGATCTCTTTGGGATCATCTTTGACAATTTCATAAGACAAGACCGAATGGGAAAAATCGTTCAAGAGCTTGACTATTAATTGGCCGCTTCTATCCTCTTCTTTGGAGCGGGTATCGCTTACAGTTAAAACAAAACATTGTACCTTTAAGACAGAATTTTTCTTGTGTTCTTTATGGCTCACGGCGGTTTTTCTTTCGGTCTAAAAAGGCTTTCCAGTCATTAGAGTAACATGCCATAATATCGCCTGAAAAGAATTTTTTATGGAGAAAATGAAAAGAATATCCTTCAACCGGAATGAATTCTCAGGAGCTTTTGGAGATATAGGAACCGATCTTCCTCTCATTACGGCTCTGATCCTGGCTTTCGGTCTGAATATTACAAACGTTCTTGTTTTATTCGGGTTCTTTCAAATATTGACTGCGCTGACCTACCGCATTCCGATGCCGGTTCAACCGCTGAAAGCGATGGCAACGATCATGCTGACTCAAAAACTCGCTCCGAATCTCCTCTATGGAGCCGGTTTGGCCATTGGTATCACGATGCTCTTTCTTACTTTAACAGGCCTGCTTCAATGGCTGGCGGACCGGATTCCTAAAAGCGTGATCCGGGGAATCCAGTTTGGTCTCGGTCTCTCTCTGGCTCAGCTCGCGATCCGGAATTATATTGTTCCCCAGGGGCTTACTGGTTTATTCCTGGGGGCCGCAGGTTCTGTCCTGACGCTCGCCTTTCTTGGAAACAAAAAATATCCGCCTGTTTTTTTTATTCTGGCCCTCGGCCTGGCTTATATCCTCTACCAACACCGTTTGGAAACATTCTCGATTCCCGCGCTTCAATTGACTTTGCCCCGCTTTCAGATTCCCGCAAGAGAAGACATTCTGTCAGGATTTATTCTCCTGGCCCTTCCCCAAATTCCCCTCTCTATCGGGAATTCCATTCTGGCAACCCGTCAGACCGCCCATGATTTTTTCCCCGGCTCGAATCTGACCATCAGGAAAATAGGGCTTTCTTATTCCCTGATGAACATCGTCAATCCATTCTTTGGGGGCTTGCCGACCTGCCATGGATCAGGGGGGCTGGCCGGGCATTATATTTTTGGGGGGCGCACCGGAGGTTCCGTCATTATTTATGGCCTCTTCTATTTGATATCGGGCCTTTTTTTCAGTCAGATTTCAGAAGACTGGCTTTTGGCATTCCCTTTGCCTTTGCTGGGCGTCCTTCTCTTCTTCGAAGCGCTCTTCATGATGATGCTCTCAAAAGACATGATGGCCTCAAAGAGCGATCTTTTTATCATTTTTCTTGTGGGAGGAATTATTGTGGCTGTTCCATACGGGTATCTCGCGGGAATGATCGCAGGAACCCTGCTATCAAAATTCATCAGGAAATATTGGAGCCCAGCGGAATAACGGCGATTTTCGTCCCCGCCTCGATCTTTTCCAGTTCTTCCGGAAGGTCCATCAGGCAATTCGCCTCGACCATGGAATGAATCAGATGAGACCCCTGTTCTCCCGTCAGCCTGACTCTCCACTCATGGCGGTCGAAATAAAGAACC
>DATNMI010000265.1:0-3891 GCA_035602375.1 Nitrospiria bacterium
AACAGGTCGGCCTGGGTTCTCCGGTTTTCCGCATTCTCCGGATTCTGACCGCCGTTACCAGCTGAAAGCCGGTCCGGATCCAGCGCTTCAGCCTCAAGCCCGGAAAGGATTTCTCTGGCCCTTGAAATGACGCCCGGGGGAATTCCTGCCAGCCGGGCAACCTGGATGCCATAACTCCGGTCGGCTGTTCCCGGGGAGATTTTCCTTAAGAAGAGGATTTCATCGCGCCATTCCTTGACGGAAACGTTAAAATTTCCTGCGCTGCTCCAGGAACCGGCCAGGCCTGTCAATTCATGATAATGCGTCGCGAAAAGCGTACGGGCGCCGAGCTTCGAGAGAATATGTTCCGCGACGGCCCAGGCGATGCTGATTCCGTCGTAAGTGCTGGTTCCCCGTCCGATCTCGTCCAGCAGGATCAGGCTTCGTGGCGTTGCGGTATTGAGAATTTCCGCAGTTTCCGTCATTTCTACCATGAAAGTGCTCTGCCCCCGGGTCAGGAAATCAGCCGCCCCGATCCGGGTGTAAAGGCGGTCCGCCATGCCGACGGAACATTCCAGGGCAGGAACAAAACAGCCCGCCTGCGCCATAACGACGATCAGGGCGGTCTGGCGCATGTAGGTCGATTTCCCGGCCATGTTCGGCCCTGTAATGATCATCATCCGGTTCTCATCGTTTAGAAAAGTGTCATTGGAGATAAATTTTCCGGGAGGAAGAAGTTTCTCGATGACCGGATGGCGGCCTTCAATGATTTTCAGGCCCTCGCCGGTTTCTATCGAAGGCCGGACATAACAGTTCTGTCGGGAAACCTCCGCGAAAGAGGCCAGAACATCCAGCTGAGCCGCCAGGCCGGCGACGGCCAGCACCCTGCGCGATTCATCCGATATCCTGGAACGGATTTCCTCAAAAAGCGATTCTTCCAGCGTTTTGATCGCTTGTTCAGACTCCCGGACCCGAATTTCAAGGTCAGTCAGTTCAGGAACCGTGAACCGTTCCGCGCTCGTCAAAGTCTGTTTTCTCTGGTAATCCGGCGGAACCTGTCCCGACTTGAGTTTGCTGATTTCGATGTAATAACCCGCCACCTGGTTATAACGGATTTTCAGCGAGTCAATGCCGGTGCGGGCCCGTTCGCGAAGCTCCATGTCCGCGAGGGTGTTTTTAATGTTTCCCCCGATCGATTTCAGGTTATCCAGTTCAGGAGAAAACCCTTCTTTGATTAGAGACCCCTCGCGGATGGAAAAGGGAGGGTCATCGCAAATTGCCCGGTCTATCATCCGGTACAAGTCATCGAGAGAGTCCCAATGCTTAATGACCCCGGAAAGAAGCCCGGGGAGCGGCATCTGGAGCGTCTTCTCAATTGTTTTGAGCGGAGGAACGGAATTTTTCAAATGAATAAAGTCTCTTCCGTTGCATCCCTTCAGCGTAATTCTGCTGATGGTTCTTTCCAGATCCTGGATTTCTCCTAGAGACTTCCGGACTCTTTGAAGCAGCTCAAAATGGTTGACCAGAAACTCAACCGATTCAAGCCGCCCTTCTATCGCCTCTTTGGCGATCAGCGGCCTGGAGATCCATTTCCGGATTTCCCTCCTCCCCATGGGGGTTTCTGTCCGGTCCAGAATCCAGAGCAAGGTATGTTCTCTCGTTCCGTCATGGCTGTTGGCGAGAAGTTCCAGGTTCCGTATTGTGGCGGAATCCATGGCAAGAAAATCCCCCGATCGAACAGGGGTTATTTTCTGAACATGGGCCATCGGTGTTTTCAGGAGATTGGCCAGATAGGAAAAGAGTCCTCCCGCGGCGGAGATTCCTGCCGTCATGTTTTCGCACCCGAACCCAGCCAGGGTTTCCACCTTAAAATGGCGAAGGAGATCTGTTCGCGCGCGATCAGGATGGAAGCGGGAGGCCGGCTGGCTTCCGATTTTCCATTTTTGTCCCGAGAACAGGGCTTTTGTTACTGGCAGAGCGGCGAGCGTATCGGGGAGAAGCAGTTCCCGGGGAGAAAGGCGGTTCATTTCCTCCAGCGCCCGGGCAAGCGGTTCCGGGCCGCTGATTTCCTGAAGATTGAAGTCTCCGGTAGAGACATCCAGCCAGGCCATTCCCGCGGTTTTTTCAAAATAAACCAGTGCGGCGAAATAATTATTGGTCGTTCCGTCGAGGAGTTCCGTTTCAATCACGGCCCCGGGAGAGATGATTCTGACGACCTCGCGTCTGACGATCCCCTTGGCCATGCGGGGATCTTCCATCTGTTCGCAGAGGGCGACCCGGCATCCCGCGGAAATCAGTTTTCCCAGGTAATTGCCCAGAGCGTGGTAAGGTATTCCGCAAAGAGGGACCGGATTTTCACGCGTCTTGTCCCGGGACGTGAGTGCGATATTCAGAATTTTCGAAGCGGCGACTGCATCCTCGAAGAACATTTCATAGAAATCGCCGACCCGGAAAAGAAGCAGGGTGTCAGGATGGTTTTGTTTTATTTCAAGATATTGCCGGATCAGGGGCGTTTCGGTATCCAAGGGCCTTAGCCTTCCTGGCGCTGTTCTCCGCCTGTTTCAGAGGAGGCGGACGCTGGCGGAGAAAGAGGATTCTGACGGGTTCTTAATTTTCCTATTTCTTCTTCCAGGCTGTCCACTTCCTTCTTTCGTCTCCGGTTCTCCAGTTTGAGCCGGAGCCAGGACGGGAAAATGAAGAAAAACGCGAGGAGAAATCCGGCCAGGAAAACGCCCAGTATCAGAAGGTAAAGAGGAATGAATTGGGCGGGAGGACCGAACGGATACTGGATCTGAACGACCTGCTCCTTGTTGCTCAGCATCAGGAGGAATATCGCGACGGAAACAAGCAGGAAGAGGACAGTTCGGATCATATCAGCGTTTCTCCCGTTTTTCGTGAAGTGTTATAAACAGGGGCAAAAGTTTCTCGTAAGTGGATTCGAGATGTTCCGGCATGGCGCGTACTTCTGCCAGAAGAGGCATGAAATTCGTATCCCCCGCCCATCGGGGGACAATATGAATATGGACATGGTCCTCAATCCCCGCTCCGGCGGCCTTCCCCATATTGACCCCGATATTAAATCCGTCCGGCTGAAAGGCTTCTTTTAAAATCCTTACCGTGTCCTGAACGTCCTCCATCATTGCATTGGCCGTATCCTGGGAGAGGAGGTCGATTCCCGCGGCATGTTCGTAGGGGCAGACCATTAAATGGGAATGGTTATAGGGGTAGATATTCATGATAATGAACGATTTTTTTCCTTTGTAAAGAATGAAATTTCCGGCGTCATTGTTTTCCCCGGGTTTGACGCAAAAAATACATCCGGACGGTTTTGGTCCCTTGATAAAAGTCATTCTCCATGGCGCCCAGAGCCGTTCCAATCCGCTAACCGTCCTTTCTGGCTTTCGATTTTTCCGGTTCTATATGCAGTTCCTTCATGATCATTTGCATGTCTTCCCAGACGGCTTTTTTTTCCACGGGGTTCCGTAACAGATAGGCCGGATGATAGGTCGGCATCAGTTTAATTCCCCGGTAATCGTGAAAGCGTCCTCTTAGTTTGGAGATTTTTTCTTCTGTCTGCAGGAGCGTCTGCGCGGCGAATGAGCCTAACGCGCAAATGACCTTTGGTTTTAACACTTCCAGTTGGGCTATGAGAAACGGGAGACAGGCCCGGATTTCGTCAGGTTCCGGATTCCTGTTGCCCGGAGGGCGGCTTTTGAGAATATTGGTGATAAAGACCAGGTTTCTGTTTAATCCCATAGCCTCGATCATCCGGGTCAGCAGCTGGCCCGCCCGTCCGACAAAGGGTTCCCCCTTAAGGTCTTCATCCGCTCCAGGGGCTTCTCCTACAAACACCAGTTCGGGATTCGGGTTTCCTGTGCCGAAGACCAGTTGGGTGCGGGTAGAATAGAGTTT
>DATNMI010000294.1:0-1960 GCA_035602375.1 Nitrospiria bacterium
GGGGTCATCGGGCTTGAAACTGTTCTGCCTCTTTCGCTCAACCTTGTCCGGGAGAATGTTATTTCTCTCCCGCAAATGATCGCGCTTCTTACTGTAAAGCCGGCTGGAATTATCAGGATCCGGAAGGGCTCCCTGGAAGAAGGCGCTTATGCCGACGTGACGCTTTTCGATACTGAGACGGAATGGGTTGTCGACCCTGCGAAATTCAGGTCGAAGAGCAGGAACTCCCCGTTTAACGGGTGGAAGGTCAAAGGAAAGGTGAAAGGGACCATTGTCGCGGGACAACTGGTTTATCAGGATAAGGGCGGATGACGACAGAAGAGAAGAAAGCGCTCCTGGTTCTTGAAGATGGGTCTCTGTTTGAAGGTTACTCTTTCGGAGCTTCAGGAGAGGTGAGCGGAGAAGCCGTTTTTAATACCAGTTTGACCGGGTATCAGGAGATCATTACTGATCCCTCTTACCGGGGACAAATCGTCACGATGACCTACCCTCATATCGGCAATTATGGAATTAATCCTCATGATCACGAATCCCGCATGCCGTTCCTGTCGGCGCTGGTTGTGAAAGAGGTCTGCCATACCCCGAGAAATTATTTTTTAAGCGACACTTTAGATTCATATCTTAAAACAACTGGAATTATAGGTATTTATAATGTAGAAACGAGGCGGTTGACAAGAAGACTCCGGGAGAAGGGGGCGATGAGCGCCATCCTCTCCACGACAGACCTCAACCCGGAGAGCCTTAAGGAAAAAGTTTCAAGGGTGAGAAGCCTTGCCGGTCAGGACCTGGTTCGGGAGGTTTCCTGTCTCGAAAGCCACACCTGGCAGAAACGGGAAGACAAGAAACAATTTAAAGTCATCGTTTATGATTTTGGCGTTAAAAACAATATTCTCAGGATGCTGTCTGCCCGGAACTGCGCAGTTGAAGTCGTGCCCGCAGGCACATCGGCAGAAACAGCGCTCGAATCCGGCGCTGATGGCATTCTCCTGTCGAACGGTCCCGGAGACCCTGAGGCAGTCACCTACGCGATCAAAACGGTTGAGAAACTCATCGGGAAAATTCCCCTGTTCGGCATCTGTCTCGGACACCAGATCCTCGGTCTTGCCCTGGGAGGAAAGACCTATAAATTGAAATTCGGCCATCATGGAGGAAATCAGCCGGTCATGGACCTGACGACCCGGAAAGTGGAAGTGACGGCCCAGAATCATGGGTTTGCCGTTGACGAGGGATCGCTCCCGAAAGGGATTGAAATAACCCATATCAACCTGAACGATAAAACGGTGGAAGGGATGCGCCATACGAAGTTTCCCCTCTTCTCGGTTCAGTATCACCCTGAGGCTTCTCCCGGGCCTCATGATTCCGGCTATTTATTCGACCGGTTTATCCAAAACATGGGAACTTTCTCTCCGGGCAGGAAGTAGAGAAACCCTATGCCAAAACGAACGGATATCAAAAAGATTTTACTTATCGGATCAGGCCCTATTGTAATCGGCCAGGGATGCGAGTTTGATTATTCCGGAACCCAGGCCTGCAAGGTTTTAAAAGAGGAAGGGTATCAGGTGGTTCTGGTCAACAGCAACCCGGCAACCATCATGACCGATCCCGATCTGGCCGAAGCCACCTACATTGAACCTATTCTCCCTGAAGTGGTTGAAAAAATTATTGAAATTGAACGGCCGGATGCCCTTCTTCCAACGCTGGGTGGGCAGACAGCGCTCAATGTGGCCGTGGCGCTGGTAGAAAATGGTACGCTGGGGAAATATGGCGTCCAGCTGATTGGGGCCAATTATGAGTCAATTAAAAAGGCTGAAAACCGGAACCTGTTTAAAAAAGCGATGGAGAAGGCGGGCCTTGAAGTCCCTCGAAGCGGCTATGTCCGTTCAAAAGAGGAGGCGCTGGCCATTATCGAGGAGATCGGATTCCCGGCGATAATACGGGCATCGTTTACTCTTGGAGGGTC
>DATNMI010000284.1:0-4826 GCA_035602375.1 Nitrospiria bacterium
CAGGATGACGCCCGAGAAGAGGTTCGGGTCCCTGAAAAGCGATAAACGGAGGACCGGGTTTTTGTGCCTGGACTCCCAAAGAAAAAAAGCGGTCATGCAAAGAATGGTGATCAGAGTTAGGCCCATGATGAAGGTAGACTCGAACCAGTCTTCCCGCTGTCCCTTGTCGAAGATGATCTGAAGTGTGCCCAATCCCGATGCCAGCAGAACAAGACCGGCATAATCAATGTTCCGGGCCGGTATTCTCTTGAAGTCATGCGGATCATGAACCAGGGTCTGCACCAGGAAGAAGGAGAAAAAACCGATCGGGATATTGATAAAAAAAATCCAGCGCCAGCTGAAATTGTCGGTGATCCAGCCGCCGAGCGTCGGTCCGATGATCGGGGCGAATACGACGCCCATACCGTAGATGGCCATCCCGATTCCCTGTTTCTCTCTCGGGAAGGCGTCAAAGAGGATGGCCTGGGAAACCGGCTGGAGCGCGCCTCCGCCAAGCCCCTGAAGAATCCTGAAAAAGACAAGAATGTTGAGGCTAGGAGCCAGACCGCAGAGGAAAGAGCTGACTGAAAAGAGAAAAATGCAGAGGAGAAAAAATTTTTTGCGGCCCATCAGACTTGAAAACCAGCCTGAAACGGGGAGAACAATTGCGTTCGACACCAGGTACGAGGTCAGAATCCAGGTGCTTTCGTCGATGGACGCGGAGAGGCTTCCCGCAATATGGGGAAGAGAGACATTGGCGACGGTGGCGTCGAGGACCTCCATGAAGGTCCCGAGCATCACCGAAAGGGCGACCAGGAAAGGATTAACCGCCCTGGGAGAGGCGGCTTCGGCACTCATGAACCGGGCCGCGAGATATCAATCTGAACCGCGACGTTCATCCCCGGCCGCAGGATCGCTTCAGGGTAGGCTTTCAGGTCGTCCGCGCTAATGACGATTTTTACAGGGACCCTCTGCACCACCTTGACAAAGTTTCCTGTGGCGTTTTCAGTCGGGAGGAGGCTGAACCGGGCTCCTGTTCCCGGCGCGATACTTTCGATTTTGCCGTGAAAAAGTTTTCCGGGATAGGTGTCGACCCGGATGATCGCTTCCTGTCCCGGTCTCATATGGGTCAGCTGGGTTTCCTTATAATTGGCCACCACCCAGACGTCGGACAACGGGACGACCGCCATCATCGACTGGCCTGGTTGAACCCATTGTCCGGGCTGAATTGATTTCTTGGAAATTTTACCCGATACCGGCGACGTGATCCGGGTATATCCGACCTGGAGTTCGGTGTTTTTCAGGTTAGCGGCCGCCTCCGCTATCCGCGCCGACATCAGTTTGACCTGCGCGCGGGTCGCCTCGATCTGACGTTCCAGCGCGCCCAATTTGGCCTGGTTTGAGGCGTTCACGCGTTCGGCCTCCTCCAGCTGTTGGCGGGAGATTTCCTCTTTATCGGCCAGAGCCTGATACCGGGTTAAATCACGCGCCGACTTTTTAAGATTAACCCGGCCGGATTCCGCTTCCGATTCGAATTGCTGAACCTGGGAACTCGCGGCCTGGTAAGAGGCTCTGGCGGCCTCTAATGCGGCCCGGGCTTCAACTCTCCAGTTTTCAAAATCGACCGGGTCGATCTCGAGGAGGAGATCTCCTTTTTTGACATCCTGATTGTCGCGGACGGGAACATTAATGACATAGCCTGAAATCTTCGGGATGATCGGGTAGATATCTCCCTCAATCTGGGCATCGTCTGTTTCCATAATCCGGGTGATATGCCGGTAATACGATATTCCCCAAATGGCCGCCGCTGTCAGGACAATAAAAAGGATAACAAATCTGATTTGCGTTTTCACGGATCGGACCCTTCTTCTTTTTCTATCACATTCATGATATTAATTCGTCTGCTGGAGAAGTGCTTCCATTTGTCCGGTGACATAATAATATTTCAGAATCGCCGCCTGAAGGAAATATTGGGCCTCCACGAGGGCTTCTCTCCCCTGGGTCACCGACGTTTGGGCGGTGACCAGTTCAATATGGTCGCCGATCCCTGTTTCAAACCGGTGTTCCGCCAGGTTCAGCTCCTTCTCGGTGAGGCTTGACCTCTCCTTTGCCGTTTCAAACTCTTTTCCGGCCGCGTTCAGATCGTTGTAAAGCTGGCGAACATCCAGTTCCACCTGGAGGGAGAGGTCCTTATGGCGGACCTTTTCCTGCAGAAGCTGGTTTTCAATGGCCGCTTCTCTCGACGCCCGGTTCTTGCCGTCATAAAGGGGAAGGTTGAGCGTCAGGCCTACCGTATAGGTCGGGAACGCATCGGTGATGCCGTTACCGATCTCCCCATAATCGGCGAAAAGCTGAAGGCTGGGGTATTTCTCTCCCCGTACCGCCCGGTATTCTATTTCTTTTACCTTTTCACGCTGGGTCTGCAGCTGGAGTTCTTTCCTGTTATTCAGTGCAACCAGGATGCTTTCCTTGATATCAGGAAAGGGATGCTCCGGAACCCCGTCATTTGAGAGTGTCAGATCCTCTCCCTGGACAAGCCCGATCTGTTTCTGAAGGGCCAGCAGAGAATTATCTCTCAAGGCGACAGCTGAAATCCATTTTTGGCGGTCTTCGGCGACTTTGACCTGTGCCCGGGTGACATCAAGAAGGGTGGTAATACCCGCCTCTTTCTGGTGTTGGGCAAAACTTAAAAGCTCCTCGGAAAGATCAAGATTGGCCTTTTCGGCCTTGATGGAGGCTTCGGCTCTCAGTGCGGTAAAATAAAAGAGGGCCGCCTGGTAGAGAATATCATTCCGGGTGACAATCAGGTCAAGCCCGGCGGCCAGGGCTTCTTCCTGGGCCGTATGGTAACGATTCAGAGAGGCGACGTTTAACAGCGTTTCATTGAGGGAAATCCGGGTGTCGAAAGTGGAGAACGGCCCGATTTTATCCGGGGCGCCCGGAAAAGATATTCCCTGCGCTTTCAGGTTTTTGGTGGCATCCATATCTGTGATGCCGAGGCTTAACTGGGGAAGAAAAGCCGATTGTTTTTCATAGGTCTGAATCACTTTTTCTTCCATTTTCTTTTTCCCAATGGCGACCAGGGAGCTGTGTTTCAGGGCCAGATCAAGCGCCCCTTTCAGGGTCAGGGGCGGATGAACGGCGCTTTCCTGGGGCGGAGCGGGGCGCGCCGCCTCCTGAGCCGAGATAGAAAAGGGGATCAGTAAGACAATCAACAGTATGAGACAGGAATGCGGATTCCGGATCAATGCCATATCAAATCGTTTTAGGGGTGAGTTCCAGGCCGGGCAGATAATCGGCAATTGTTCCTTCATACCATATTTTTATTCATTATACCCTAATTTTTTTAATGTTTCTTTCCGGAACAAAATATATTAAAATGCCTTTCTTCATTCTGAGGCGAACCCGGTGAATTCTGGTTTTTAAGTTGTCATTCCCGCGCCAGCGCCCCTCCGATAAAAATATAATAGCGGAAGTCCTCGGCAGGGGGCGCCGCAAAGGAATTGACTAGAAAGATTTTATCGGGAATCCGAATTCAGTTTTTAAGTTTTTATATTCTTGTAGTTCAAAATGCCGAAGTGGTGGAATTGGTAGACACGCTAGGTTCAGGGTCTAGTGGGGGTGACCCCGTGGGGGTTCGAGTCCCCCCTTCGGCACTATCTTCTTTTTAAAAAAATCAATAACTTATGGCGTTTTGAGGGCCTATTTTTGTGTCCCCTGGAGCGTTTTTAGCAGAAAGCGAACCGGGGCTCGTTCCAACTGCCATTTGCATTGCACGTGCAGAACATCCAACGGGTCTATTAGAAGCAGCAGCCCGCTGCATTATTCCATATTTTCCATAATCCCGGTCCGCCCATGATAAATATTCGCCATTAGCGGGCATTTGCTCCAATTTGCTCATGAGGCCTTGGAGATCAGAAGCGTTTGGTGTTCTGTCTAGCTTAGGCTACTTTGTTGTCGAGGCCGATGGGAAGATCCACTCCAGGAAGGAGGTGCGCATTGCGAACGGAGCCACTGGCTACTTCAAAATGACACCTTTTTACACGAATTGTTGGCAAAGGCCTTAGAGACACGATACGAGTTTGGGGCCTACATCGAAGCCTTTTCCAATCCCCACGACGACTCGTGCAACCACCGGCTAAGCTCATTGGCCGGCATCGGACGGCCCATGTAATATCCCTGCGCCGTATCACAACCCAGAGCGTACAGCCGGTCCCAGATATCCTTGTCCTCCACACCCTCCGCTACCACCTTGAGATTCATATTGTGGGCCAGATCAATTGTCGAGCGTACAATCACGGAATCGCTTTGATTCTTGGTCATGTTGATCACAAAAGATTTGTCAATTTTGATCGTCTCCACCGGCAGTCTTTTGAGATAGGACAACGAGGAATAGCCGGTGCCGAAGTCATCAATCGAAAACCGGACGCCCATTTCATGAAGCCTCGTCAGAACTTCCAGAGCTTGCGCCGGATTTGCCATGATAACGCTCTCCGTAATCTCAAACGTTAGCCACCCGGGCGCCACTTGGGCCGCTTGAAACTGCTCGGCCACCTGGTCAGGAAGTTTCGGATCCACCAGGTTACGCGCCGACAGATTGACGGAAACCGCAAGCTCCATTCCGGCGTCACGCCAGGCTTTACACTGCCGCATCGCGGTAGCCATAACAAAACGCGTCAGCGGGTGGATTAAACCAGTCTTTTCCGCCGAAAGAATAAACTGGTCCGGTGGAATCATGCCTCGGGTCGGATGTTTCCAGCGTATGAGTGCCTCCACCCCGATGATGCGTCGGGTTTTCAGACTGATCGCGGGTTGATAAAAAAGAAGGAGGTCGCCATGCTCGATGG